>CAZALW010000116.1:0-9086 GCA_964485705.1 uncultured Thiotrichaceae bacterium | reverse complement strand
GTCCGAGAATAGAAATCGTAGCGAGGGAAAGCTGATTTGAGTCAGATTTTTTCATGTGTGAGGCGAATATAGGTATATTTAACGAAAATAATGGAAGAATCTGGCCAAACTCAGCTTTTCCGCAGTAGGTTCTCTATTCTCGGACAAGTTCCTAGGCTTCTATATCTATAGAAGCTATATCTAGTCGGGAAGATTAACAGAGTAAGTAGATAAAAATATGCCAAAATGTCATATTTTTTTAAATATTTGACTTTTATCAATTACATTCATCTTTTTTGTTGTTCAGTTTTCTCAAAGAAGTGCTCACTTTCACCCCCAATCTAAAACTAATTCATTAGCAAAAAGCTGCTCTATGGTTTCACGCTGACGAACTATTTGATGTTTATTACCATCAACCATAATCTCAGCAATGCGTGGCCGGGAATTATAATTAGAACTCATAGTGAATCCATACGCACCAGCAGAACGAATTGATAACAGGTCACCCTGTTCAATCGTTAGTTCTCTATCTTTACCAAGAAAATCACCGGTCTCACAAACTGGCCCGACCACATCATAAACTGCTGCCTGCTCGCCTTTCTTTGTCGACATCGGTTTTATCAGCACTGACTCAATGGCCTGCCAGGCATCATATAAGGCGGGGCGCATCAAATCATTCATCGCTGCATCAACGATGGCAAAGTTTTTTGACTCGTTGTGCTTTAAATAGAGTACACGGGTTAGCAATATCCCTGCATTGCCGACGATAGCGCGACCGGGTTCTATCAGTATTTCGATTTCTCGATCACCCAGTCGTTGTAATATTGCGGCTATTTGCTGTTCCGGTAAAGGTGGTGTTTCATCATGATATCGAATACCCAGACCGCCACCTAAATCCAGATGTTGCAGTTTTATGTTTTTTGCCGCTAGCCGATCGACCAGTGCCAGCACACGATCCAACGCATCAACAAAAGGGCTGACATCAGTTAGCTGAGAACCAATGTGGCAATCCATGCCTTTTATTGTTAAATGACTGGAATTTTTGATACTCTGATAGACTTCAAACGCATCATCAATGGCAATTCCAAATTTATTGTCTTTTAATCCGGTTGAAATATAGGGATGGGTTTTTGCATCGACATCCGGATTCACCCGTAATGACACCGGTGCCTGCATACCTTTGCCTGCCGCAACCTTTTCTAATAGCTGCAATTCTGCCTGTGACTCCACATTAAAACAGCGAATACCCACATCCAGTGCACGTACCATTTCTACCACGGTTTTACCAACACCTGAAAAGACGATTTTATTGGTGTCACCACCCGCACGTAATACGCGCTCCAGCTCACCGATAGAGACAATATCAAAGCCGGAACCCAGTTTTGCCAGTATATTTAACACCGCAAGATTCGAGTTTGCTTTTACTGCGTAACAGACCAGGTGGGGCTGCTTGCCTAGCGCCGTATCAAATGCTTTCCAGTGTCGCTCAATCGTTGCACGCGAATAGACGTAGCAGGGGGTTTCCCAGGCATCTATATTGGCACTGATATCGACATCTTCCGCCCACAGGCGACCTTCTTTATAATTAAAATAATCCATGTTGTTATTGTGTGGTGTCTGCTGGCTTTTTATCAGGCAGGTACAGGTCACCCTGCATGCCACAAGCCGATAATATTAATGCTAAAAACAAAATAAAAATCTTCATTACTATCAATTTAGTACCTTATTTATTATTTGTTGTTTATTATTGCAATATTCGTTGTACAACGAAACCCTAAACAACCACCTAAAAAAATATGTCAGAACTAGATTCCATTATTATTGAAACAAACCCCGAGCCAAATGCGGCCATTATCTGGTTACATGGTCTGGGCGCAGACGGCAATGACTTTGTCCCCATTGTTGAACAGTTACAACTGCCATCACATTATGCGCTGCGTTTTATTTTCCCACACGCCCCGGTTCGTCCAATTTCTATTAATCAGGGCTATGCAATGCCCGGCTGGTATGACGTCAGCAGCCTTTCCATTGTTGAACAGGAAGATGAAGCAGGAATAAGAGAATCTTCCGCTATTTTAAAACAACTTTGTGAGGAACAGGAAGCCAGTGGTATCGATTCACGCAGAATTGTTGTTGCCGGGTTTTCACAAGGCGGTGCTATTGCCTTGCACTGTGGCTGCCGTTACCCAAAACCACTGGCCGGTATTATGGCGCTGTCAACATATCTGGCTTTACCCGACACCCTGACAGATGAAATAAGTGAATACGCAAGCGAAGTTCCTGTGTTCATGGCGCACGGTCGGCAGGACGAGGTGGTCGATTATGAGTACGGAAAACAGGCCATGGAACACCTTGAAGCCCATGATATAGATGTACACTGGTATGAATATGATATGGGGCATTCTGTCTGTATAGAGGAAATTAATCATATTCGTCATTGGCTTACAGAAATACTTTGATTGTGTAAGTCAATCTGAATTTTAGCTGGCAGTCGATGTTAGTTCAGAATGACTGCTATCGACACATAGCAGACGTTAAAAACTAAACCCCCTCAATCCCCCTTTGAAAAAAGGGGGAGGTAAAAAGGCTTTAGTCCCTCCCTTTTTGAAAGGGAGGTTAGGAGGGTTTGTTTTTTCTGTGTGTCCGCTTATGACCGTACTCAGTCATTCGGTCAATGAATAATTCTGACACGCTTTATCAGCTCAAATCTGAGCGACTTATTTAAAACTCGCCTTTCTCGGATTGTTTGGCTATTATTAAAGCCTTAACTATCGTGGTGTTCTACAGATTTTTATGTATGGATAAATCAGCTTTAAAACTAAGCATAAACCTGACTCCAGCAGAGCCCTTGTGGAAGCTCGCGCCGACACAGGATAAAGACGGCGGCCCGGTCAGTGACCTGTTAATGATTATTCCAAAACTTAAAACCCAGCCTGAGTCTTACATAAAGGATACGCTGGCTAATATTGAATTTGCACTCAAACAATTTAACGATGAAATTTTATTTGCTAATCTGGATATGAAACTTAATACCCTTTGGGTCTCTTTTAAAGCCGTACCCGGTATTTACAGCGATATTGTTTCGACACTAAAAAACAATGTTCCCGAAGCAAAACTAGTCGGTGACTCTCATTCTCGTTTATACAAGGATAAATCATAAGGAATTAACATGACAAAAACAGCAATGGATGCGACAGCATTCACAGAAATGAAAGAATTAATGGGAGAAGCCTTTTTTGACATCGTTTCCTTATGCCTTCAGGACTTACCTGAACAGTCTATGTTATTAGAGGCGGCTATTTCAAATAACGATGCTGAGCAAGTATTTAGTATTGCTCATCGCTTAAAAAGTTCCAGCAGTACCATCGGTGCCTTTGGCCTGGCTGAAAAAGCTGAAGCCATAGAACTAATTGGTCGCGAGGGTTCGACTCAGGGAGCTAATGATGCATTTGCTGAATTACAGTTATCATTAGACGAGGTTCTTGGTATATTGAAAAATGAAATGGCTTAACGGACTCTCGCCTTCATAAAAAATCAGGTTATTGAATGCCGGTATTCAACCGGCGATTTGCCTGTCCATTTTTTAAATGCTCGCGAGAATGCGCTTTGTTCAGAAAAGCCAATTAAAAAAGCAATATCACACATACTGTTCACCGGATTTTTGATATATTGTTTTGCCATCATTTCGCGAACACTATCAAGCAAAAACCTAAAACTGGTCTGATGTTCATGTAAACGACGCTGTAAACTGCGTTCACTTAGATTTAGCTCGCTGGCCACCATCTTGTCGGTTACCTGACCGTCCGGCAAATTGTCTAATATTATTAATTTAACCTGTTGCACAAGATCACCCTGTTTTATCTCGATAAGATATTTCATTAACATCTCATCATGCATCAAGGCTATTTGCTTATTGGCAGATGATAGCTTCGCATCTGCATCTACTCTGGCAATGGTAAAACTATCCACTTCAGCATCAAAATGAACATCTGTTCGAAAATAATCCGTAATATCTTTGATGTTATCTGGTTTTGGGCGGGCAAGATTCACTTCTGTGGCAACCAGCTCATCACCAAAGTTAAAGCGACACATATGCATTAAAATAGCGATATTTAATGTATGTTGCTGTGGTTGCAGATTGAGCGAATCATTAATACAAACACTTAACTTTAAACCTGCCGGTGTATCCTCCAGTTGTATGTTAAAACCTTCTGACACGACATGAATATAGCGGGTCATTCGGTGCATTGCACGGCGCAATGTTGAACTCACTAACCAGGCATAACCCAGCGCTCCCATCATCGACGGATGCCAGTGTTCAACCATTTTCACGGCAAAAGTAGGGTTATCAATAACCTTTACCGCTTCAGCCCAAAGCTGCGAAGTAAGCTGAACATCTATTCGTGCATTCGGGTTAGAAAGTAATACGGGATCAATGCCAGCCTTTAAATATAAAGGCTTCGGATCAATATCACAATGCTCCAAATATTTCCATAGTAGACTAGTTATAGGTGCAAAACTGGTTAATTGCATCGGCTTTCCTCAGCTCATTTTTGTGCGTTCATTTGCTTTGTGCTATTGCTATGGCTTTTCTTACCTGCTCAGGGGCTGTGCCACCAACATGGTTACGTGAGGCAACGGAGCCTTCCAGCGTTAATACATCAAACACATCGTTTTCGATTTTATCTGAAAACTGCTGCAACTGCGCCAGTGTTAACTCACTTAAATCTTTACCCGTGCTAATTCCCATAGCAACGGCTTTACCAACCACTTCATGAGCATCACGAAACGGCAGGTTTTTACGTACCAGATAATCGGCCAGATCGGTGGCAGTAGAAAAGCCCTGTTTTGCTGCTTTATACATATTATCGTGTTTACAAACAATTGCCGGTATCATGTCGGCAAAAGCGCGTAAACAGCCTAATACCGTATCAATGGTATCAAACAAGGGCTCTTTATCTTCCTGATTATCTTTATTGTACGCCAGTGGTTGTGATTTCATCAATGTTAATAAACTAATGAGATTGCCATTTACACGTCCGGTTTTACCACGCACCAGCTCCGGCACATCCGGGTTTTTCTTTTGCGGCATGATTGATGAACCGGTGCAAAAGCGATCTGGCAATTCAATAAAATCAAACTGTGCGGATGACCAGATGACCAGCTCTTCTGACATGCGTGACATATGCACCAGCAATATCGCCGCCGCAGCGCAAAACTCGATGGCAAAATCACGGTCACTCACGGAATCCAGAGAGTTTTGTGTCGGCGCAGAAAAACCAAGTTCACTGGCGGTAAATTCTCTGTCTATCGGATAACTGGTCCCCGCCAGTGCGGCGGCACCCAATGGCGACAGATTCATACGTTGCTGACAGTCGGCAAAACGTGATGCGTCACGTTTTAACATTTCAAACCATGCCATGACGTGGTGACCAAATGTAATCGGTTGCGCTACCTGTAAATGGGTGAACCCCGGCATGATGGTGCTGGCTTCACGTGTCGCCACATCCAGCACCCCAGCTTGCAATCGCCCTATTTCATTAATAATGAAATCAATTTGCTCACGCAAATATAAACGAATATCAGTGGCTACCTGGTCGTTTCTTGAGCGCCCGGTGTGTAAGCGTTTACCGGCATCACCCACCAGTTCTGTCAGCCGTGCTTCGATATTCATATGCACATCTTCCAGTTTTATTGACCAGTTAAATTCACCCTTGCTAATCTCCTGCTCAACCTTGTCAAGACCTTCAAGAATTGCCATCAGGTCGTTATCATTGAGTACCGCAATCTTGTTAAGCATTTTGGCGTGCGCCCGCGAGCCGGCAATATCCTGTTTGTACAGTCGCTGATCAAACTGAACTGAGGCAGTAAAGGCTTCGACAAAAGCATCGGTTTGTTCGCTAAATCGTCCACCCCAGGAAGCGTTTGTAGTGGTGTTTTTACCTGTCTCTGTGCCATTCTTTTTATGCTGTTTTTTGTCGTTCATAAATTCATTCTATTGTTTTAAGCTTTTAATTGGATTGCAGTATATCAAACACCACCACACTTATTACTTTTCCTGATTAGCCATAACATTCAGCCTAACTTAAAGACCCTGGTTCGTAAAATCATTTTTATTACTGTCATCTCGATCAGAGGGAGAGATCTTATACCACGGTAGCTCAAGATCTCTCTTATCGGGAGAGATGACAGTAGCAAGTTAAGCTGTTGTTTTACAATGAAAAGATAGCTGGATTTCATGGCTAATCAGGTTGTTTTTTGTATTCCACTAAAATATCCGTGTTAATTACTTTCTCTAAACTTGCATTCTCTGTACGCTGGTCTATTTAAAGTAAATGATTGAAAACACAACGAATAATGAAAACCGGTTAACCACCAGTTTACTGCCTGATTTTTGTGACGTACGCAATATATTTATCATTGTATTATTTACTGAGATACTGGCGATTGTTTTTGCTATGGCAGCCGCTTCCAGCGCTACACAGTTCTGGGATTACCTGTCACTGTCCTCCTTATTAATGTTGTGGATCGCCTTATTAAATACCGCTATTTTATGCTTGCTCCGCTCCTGGTTGCATAAACAAAAACAAAACTTTTGTCTGATTATTTCGTTTATTTTAATGATGGGTATCAGTTTGCTGGTGGCATTAATTGTCAGCAAAGCAAATATATTATTTATTGTGTTTGATGACCAGGCTTTCGGCTCGCTGTTTTTATTACGCGTCATGACCATCAGCGCTGTTATTTATTTTCTTTTACTGCGCTATTTTTATATCCAGCAACAATGGCGACTTAATCTTGCTGCACAAAGCCGGGCTGAAATTCAGGCTTTACGGGCACGTATTCGACCACACTTTCTTTTTAACAGTATGAATACCATTGCCAGCTTAATCGCTATTTCTCCAGAACTGGCTGAAAAAGCCATTGAAGACCTCTCCGACCTGTTTCGCGCCAGCTTGACTGAAAAAAACAAACACAAACTAGGTGATGAAATTGAATTAACCAAAAGCTACCTTGCTATTGAATCTCTTCGCCTTGGTAAACGTTTACAAATTCAATGGCAAATTGATCAAAATTTGCTTGAAACCGAAGTGCCATCACTTTGTATTCAACCTTTAGCAGAAAATGCGGTTTATCATGGTATTGAACCATTGGAAAAAGGTGGAAAAATACAAATTTCTGCTCTACAAATAGATAACAAGCTACAGTTATCCATCAGCAACCCGCTAATGCCGGCTAGCAAAAGAAAAAAGTCGTTTGCGACAGCCAGAAAAGGCAACCAGATGGCTCAGGATAATATTAAACAACGCCTGAAACTTGTCTATGGAAGCAACGGCAGGTTCACCATAAATGACAGCAAAGATAAATACACCGTTTCACTTTTAATTCCTTTGACTTGATTTTTTTGGATCGCAACCATGAATGTACTAATAGTTGATGATGAACATCTTGCCCGCCAACGTTTGAGAAAAATGTTATCAGCTAACGCTGGCTACCAGATCATAGGTGAAGCCCAAACTGGCGAAGACGCACTCAGGAAAACACAGCTTTCGCGTCCGGATATTGTGCTTATGGATATACGTATGCCCGGCATGGACGGCCTTGAAGCGGCTCGTTATATTAATCGTATGGATAAACCACCCGCCATTATATTTACAACGGCCTTTACTGATCACGCCTTAAATGCATTTGAAACCCACGCTATCGATTATCTACTAAAACCAATCAAGCAAAGTCGGCTGGATGCTGCGCTCAATGCAGCAAAACGCATGAATAAAGCGCAATTAAGTCAGCTTCGGGAACAGGAACAAAATAGCGAACGCAGTAAAATATGCATCAAAAACAGAGGCTCACTTGAACTTGTTCCTGTTGATGAAATTATTTATTTTAAAGCCGAACTGAAATATGTCACTTTACGTACCGCCGATCAGGAATATTTAATTGAAGAATCATTAAAAGCACTTGAACAGGAATTCACCAGTCAGTTTATTCGCATACACCGTAATGCACTGGTTTCACACCATCTGATACAGGGCTTAAGCAAAAATCAGGCTGGTCATACCTGCATCAGTTTTAAAGACATAGATGACTTGCTGGAAGTGAGCCGCCGACATTTGTCTTTTATTCGTAAAAAGCTCAAAATCTCTTAGGCTAAAGACCTTTCAAACTTACTTACACCACATATTAATACTCACCCTGTTAAAATTCTGTATTTCTATAAAGTAACCTGGCTAGTATCTACATACCAATGCATCCGATACAAAATGAGTCCACATCTTTACTGTCAAATAAAACCATTCTTATCACCCGACCCAGCGGTCGAGAAAAACACTTATGTCAGATCATTGAGCAGGCGAGCGGCAACGTTATTCATTACCCCGTTTTTACTATTAGTCCGCCACCTGCTGTGGAAATTGAAGCTTTTAACCATTTGCGTGAACAGTTGCATGATTTTAATATGGCCATCTTTATCAGCCCAACGGCTGTAGAGCAAAGCCTTCTTTATTTTCCTAATTTACCCGCGTCTTTAACAATAGTCGCAATCGGTAGTAAAACTACACAGGCATTGCAGCAACAAAATATCCATGTTGATCTGGAAGCTCCTGAACACAATACCGAATCATTGTTGCAAATGTTAGCGTTCAAAAAATCAAAAATACAGGCGCAAAGTATATTAATTTTTAGAGGCACAGGTGGCCGCGCCTTATTAGGCGATTCATTAAAACAACGAGGTGCACAAATACACTATGTGGAAACTTACCGTCGCCAGATATCGCAGCACCCGCCATTAACCAAACAACTACTGACAACACTTAGTGCCATAACCATTAGCAGTAACGAAGGCCTGGATAACCTGCTTATATTAGCGGGTGATTCCACATTGTTGCTGGGTATACCGCTAGTTGTACCCGGTCAGCGTGCAGCCACTTTAGCCCGTCAATATGGTTTTAAAATCATTATTACTGCAAAAAATGCCACTGATGAAGCGGTTTTGATCGCATTAAGTCATTATTTTTCCACTGCGCATGATGACTAAACAAGTATTTACTCATATCGTTCTTAACCCCTGACACCTATAAATTTGCTGCAAAATACGATAATCTGTA
>CAZALW010000115.1:0-9148 GCA_964485705.1 uncultured Thiotrichaceae bacterium | reverse complement strand
TTATTCAGCAGCTTTGGTAGTGACAGTGGTACGGCAGCAGAAGAAGATATTGCAGGCAGTATGAAAGAAATTCAGGCTAATGATGCCGCTATCATGATGGCGTATGGGCAAAAAGTGATTATCGTGCCCGGTTACGGCATGGCAGTGGCGCAGGCACAGCACAAGTTAAAAGAAATGGGCGATTTGCTTGAGGCACGAGGCATCGATGTGAAATACGCCATTCATCCGGTAGCCGGCAGAATGCCTGGTCATATGAACGTGTTGCTGGCAGAAGCGGGCGTGGATTATGACAATATTATGGATCTGGATGAAATCAACCCGGATTTCCCGGCTGCTGATGTGGCTTTGGTTATTGGTGCAAATGATGTGGTTAACCCCGTCGCCCGTTCAAATCCGGAAAGCCCGATTTACGGTATGCCGATTCTGGATGCGGATAAAGCACAGAATGTGATTGTGATCAAACGCGGTAAAGGTGCCGGTTTCTCCGGTATCGAAAATCACCTGTTTTATGCTGATAATACACAGATGTTATACGGTGATGGGAAAAAAGCCGTGGCCGAGCTAATTGCCGGAATTAAGCAATTATGACTATACCTGATTAGCCATCATACCCAGCTACTCATTTTTTTAACCACGAAAGACACTAAAAGCACGAAAATTTAATATAAAAATCTTTTTTTCGTGCTTTTAGTGTCTTTACTTCGCGCTCCTGCGCTACGCCCTACGGGTCGCACTAACGTGCGTTCAAAATGTTCCATACATTTTAGTCGTGGTTAATTTTTTGTGGTTTGTAGTATGTGATTAGGAACACCGAATAAATGTAAAAACCAGAGGAATCAACATGAGAACGATACTGGTGTTAAATGCCAAAGGCGGTTGCGGTAAAAGTACCATAGCCACTAATCTGGCCAGTTATTTTGCTTATGAAATGGAAAAAAAAGTGGTGCTGGCAGACTATGACCCGCAGGAGTCAAGTCTGGCCTGGTTAGATGCTCGTGATGAGAGGTGGCCACTTATTGAAGGTGTTGCAGCTCATAAAGATCAATTACGTGTTGCCAAAGATACGGATTATGTCATTATGGATGCACCAGCTCGCGTACATGGAAAAGAGCTTACCCAATTAATGCGTAAAGTTGAAACCGTTATCTTCCCTGTCTTACCCTCACCGATTGATATGCGTGCCGCAACAAAATACATTGAAGAAGTAAAGAAGAACGGGCGGGTAATCCGTAAAGAAGTAAAAATAGGTGTGGTTGCCAATCGTGTGCGTGAAAACACAGTTATATTCTCTGAATTATATAATTTTATTAAAGCAATGAAGCTACCTTATGTTGCTACCTTACGTGATACGCAAAATTATATTCGCGCAGAGGAGCGTGGCATTGGTATCTTCGAAATGCCACCATCACAGGTTTATCAGGATCTGGAAGACTGGCAGCCGTTAACCAAATGGTTGCGTAGTAAACGTAGTCAACCTTAAAACAATATTCACTATAGAGGTTTGCTCCAGTATGTAGGTTGGGGTGAGGTACGAACCCCAACAAAACGATACGGCTGCTACCAATGTTGGGGTTCGTACCTCACCCCAACCTACAAACTACAAAGGTTGATCCAGATAACCTCATTAGCACATGTTCATTTAATAGGCGATAATAATTCATCTTTATTTGTCGTCCACGCCAGTGCCTATAGTGAGAAAATTATTCATTATTCATTATTCACTATTCATTAGTCATTATGCATTTCGCCGTGTTTATCGCTAAAGATTTATTTCAATTTAAAAAGCTGTTTGTATCAAAGTTAAAAAACATGTTGTCTGACGATGAGTTGGGTGCGTTTATTTTGGTGCTGGCAAACAGTCGGCAGAATGCGTTTTTAAAGACTGAGTTGCAGACTGATTTGCAAAAAACATTTGTCGCCTTAAAAGAAAATTTTTTTTCAGCCAGGCTTAAAGCAACGCAGGATGATATAGATGTTTTTAAACAACTGCTTAATATTGATCTGGACGATTTTCATCTATGGCACAACAAGTCAGCCGGAGATTGGGAAGTTGCGTATAATGCCATGCGACAGTTGCGGCCGGCGCGTGCTGCATCACAAAGTTTAAATTCTATAAAGCAGCCATACAATGAGGAAAAATTTCATTTCAATAAGGCTTTTCTGAAGCCGGAAATTTTATGGCAGGGCGAATACCAGAATAAAAATTGTTGCGTGTTTTATAACAAATTCCCGTTTTCTGATTATCATTTGTTGATTGTTGTGTCGCCAGAAGAAAATCGTCCACAACTATTAACAAAAGAAATGCATCAGTATGCTTCCTTATTGGCAGCAGATGCTGGCCAGTCACTTACCGGTTTCGGTATTGGCTTCAACAGTCTGGCCGGGGGTACATCAGTTAATCACCTTCATTTTCAGGGTTTCATTCGTAATCACAAATTTCCAATTGAGAATAGCTTCTGGCAGCATAATGGCGGAGGCACGGCATACCCACTAACAGTAAACAGTTTTGCCGATGCTGAAACCTCGTGGTTATATATAAATGAATTGATTGAACAGGATGTGGCTTTTAACTGTCTGTACCGGAAAAATATTTGTTATGTGGTGTCAAGAAAATATCAGGGTAGCGTTGAATTACCTGAATGGCTAACTGGTGCAGGATGGATTGATGTTGCTGGTGCGGTAACAGTATCTGATGAAGAAACGTTTAGTTCGATTGATGAGCAGTCTGTCACTCAAGCGTTGGGGTTGTTGAAAAATTAGTCACTACTCGGATTTTTTGAGATGATGAATACAGTGGTGTTCAGAGAATCAGCGTTTTTCTTGAAAATGGAAACATATTAACAAAACGGATGAAGCGGGCTGGGCTATCAGTAAATGCATGACGACTGACTTGCGCTACCGGTTAGAGTTATTTCTGCTTATAAATCCGTTAGTGTGGCGCGTGCATGGTGTAGGGTGAGGTGTCACACCAGGGCTGACGCGCCAGTATTATATCGGTCATTAGTTCTGCCGAGGCTGCGCCCAGCACAATACCATTTCTAAAATGACCGGCGTGGATAAATAAACCTGCTATGTCACCATGCTGGCAAATATAGGGGATGCCTTGCTCAGTGCCGGGTCGTAGTCCTGCCCATTGTCTTTCTATCGGCAAGTTTTCTAACAGGGGAATCAGTTCTACTGCGGCCTGATGTAATTCTGCTAGAGCTGCTGAAGAAGTTGATTTGTCAAAGCCGATTTTTTCCAGGGTGCTGCCAGCCAATATTCTGCCATCTTTTCGCGGGATGACATAATGCCCTTTTGATAAAATCATGCGTTTCACTAAATCCGGCTCACCCTTGTACATTATCATCTGACCTTTTACTGGTAGTACGTTAACGGATGATTGGGTAACACTAAATTGCGCGCTCCAGGCACCGCTGGCGATAATGATTTTATCTGCCAATAAGGTTTGTTGTTTTGTTCTGACCCCTGACACTTTATTATTTGTTGTTATTATTTCTTCAACTTCACAATATTCATGGTATGGGATGGCGTGATGTTCAAAAGAGGCTTTTAATGCTTTAACAAATTTTGGATTTCTTATTTGTAAAATGCCCGGCATCCATATGCCTTTGTCCACTACCTCGCCCACGCTGCTTTCAATTTCATGGACGGTTTTATCGTCATGAATAAAGCGAGCATCAACCGACCAGGTTTTTACCCAGTCAGTAATTTTCTGGCTATTATCGGTGACGGTAAACAGACCGCTGTTAATTAACTCACAATCACTGCCGGTTTCTTCAAACAGTGTTTTCGCTAATCGCGGATAAATCTTTTTACTGCGTTCTGCTAGCACATTAACTGAATCACTATATCGCCAGGGGTAAAGCGGTGACACAATGCCGCCACCGGCCCAGGACGATTCACCGCCAAGCGAGCCTTTTTCCAGCAACAGCACATCCACGC
The DNA here is from genome assembly GCA_964485705.1 of uncultured Thiotrichaceae bacterium. Lineage (GTDB taxonomy): Bacteria > Pseudomonadota > Gammaproteobacteria > SZUA-229 > SZUA-229. Next base: position 5,203 of record CAZALW010000115.1, on the reverse strand, counting down.
CTTCTAAAAATAACTGGCGCGCGGTTAGTAAACCAATAACACCACCACCTACAATAATACAATCTGGCATTTTTATTTACTTTTTCATGTTGATGGCGTAGATGATTGCGCCAGACTGATGGTTGATGCCGGCACCGTCAAATGCGCACCTGACGCTTCAATAATGTCATTGATGCTTAAATTGATGTCTTCCCGGTGCTCAAGGTATTCAACAAAATCTTTGGTTTTAATATAAGCATACAATTCCAGCTCCTGTGCGTATTCGCCAAATTCCAGAAAACGGACTCTGGAACTTTCTTTGTCGATAAATTCATGTTGATTTATTAACTCACGAATTTTTGTTAATACCTGTTTTATCTGTGCCGGGGTATCGCTATAAGACAAGCGCAATCGTGTGCGATATAAGATTTTATCACGTTGCGTTAAATTTTCTATTTTACCCGAGGCAAATAAGGCATTCGGTATATGCACCATCGTACGCGCTGTTGTGCGCAACTGGGTTGAGCGCAGACCTATTTCTTCGACCACACCTGCGGTGTCGCCAAATTTACAAAAATCACCGACATGCACCGGCTGCGACATATAGATAGTAATTGAACCAATTAAATTTTCCAGTGACTTTTGCGCTGCTAGCGCCACCGCGATGCCACCCACCCCTAAACCCGCCAAAATAGTGGTTACCTGATAACCTAAATTATCCATCCAGGTTATTATTGCCAATAAGGCAACAATAAGCTTTATACCTGTTGAGGCTGGCTTTAATAATACCACCGCGTCCTGCTGACCATTTCGAGTCATGCGGTCAGCGAGGCGATGCATAATCAAATCAATAACACCTAGTAGCATCCAGAAAATGGCGATAACTAATAGCGTTTTTGCTTCAAACAGTGCGCGCGCCGACAATGAGGGTGCGATCATGTCAAATCCGGCGCGGAAAATTAACACCATGATTAAAAATCGTAGCGGTCCCACAATAAATTTTTGCAGGCGTTGTCGGTTAAAGCGCTTGCTTGTCTGTAGCAACTTAACAAAAACAAAAGTCACCAAAAAAGCGATGAGATAACCCACTAAAACCAGCCCTGTCAACATGACGAGCTGCCAGACTTCAAAACCCAAAATAATATAATGCGGGAAAATGTGCGATAGTTTATTACCGATAATGCCGTAGCCAAACTCTTTATCCAATTGTGGAATAAGGGCAACAGTGGCATTTGAAATTTTCCAGATAAATACACCGTCACCACGAGGTATGCGCTGCATCAAAATATCCACCGGCCCGGCTTTAGTTTTCATCGTGGTGATACGATCGCGAAAACTCGGCAAGCCGTCATCTTTATGCCCCAGCGGATCATCACTTAACTCTTCAAAATCAATCGTCATGGATCGTTTGGCGACAATAATCAGTTTTTTAACCAGAGCCTGGCCATCCAGTTCTGCGCCCAGAGAAAAAGGTAAATTTCTTAAATCAAGGTAATTAACGGCTCGTTCATAATTCTGTTCCCTGACGGCAAGCGCAAATGCTATTAGACTTGAGCGGGGGGTGGATCGACTGTATTCATCATACGGACCGGAGACCGGCGCTTCTACCAGCTTTTTAAAAGTAGCTTCTTCGGCTTTTTGTTTCTCGGCCAGATCTTTTATTGTTGGCGCGGCGGGCAGGTCTTTTAATGCTGGTGCAGAGGTTTGTTCTTTTATTTCAGGTTCTGCTGGTGCTTGTTTATCTTTTGCTGAGGTCGTCTCCGCCGCATAAGAAACAGTTGATAATAATAAGCAGGCAAGGACAAAGAGAATTCCTGATTTTATAATTTTTTTCATGGCATGAGAAAAACCGCAGATGACGTGCTTTATACTACCAGAAAAAATATGATGAATTAAACTAATCACAGGTAGGAACCCCGGGAGCAATTCAAATGAAAACCATTATTCTAAATGGCGAGAATAAAAAAATAGATGACAGCACAACGATTGAGCAACTCCTGCAAAATCTGGATTTAGCCAATAAACGCCTTGCTATCGAAATCAATCAACAGATTGTTCCACGTAGCAGCTTTTGCAAGCACATACTAAATGAACACGATAAAGTTGAAATTGTGCAAGCCATTGGCGGTGGCAGTGATAAGGTTTAACCCTTACTGAGAGCATTACACTACATTACTATTGATAAAATCAAGTACAATACTCCTCTTTAAATCTAACTCTACGGTTCACTAATAATGTCCCAAATAGACCTCAGTCAGGCGAAACCCGAGCAGCCACTGGTAATCGCTGGCAACACCTACGCTTCACGCTTATTAGTTGGTACTGGCAAATATAAAGATAATGAAGAAACCCGCCTTGCGCTGGAAGCAAGTGGTGCCGAAATTATCACTATCGCCATTCGACGCACCAACATCGGGCAAAACCCTGATCAGCCTAATTTACTGGATGAGTTGCCGCTTGATAAATACACCCTGTTACCAAATACGGCTGGCTGCTACACGGTTGATGATGCAGTGCGTACCTGCAAGCTGGCACGTGAGCTATTAGGCGGTCACAAGCTGGTTAAACTGGAAGTATTGGGTGATGAGAAAACCCTGTTTCCTGATACCGTTGAAACCCTGAAAGCCGCACAAATTCTGGTCGACGATGGTTTTGATGTTATGGTTTATACCAATGATGATCCTCTCATTGCTAAAGAGCTGGAAAATATCGGCTGCGTAGCAGTGATGCCTTTAGCCGCACCCATTGGCTCTGGCCTGGGCATCCGTAACCCATACAATATTCTAACTATTATCGAAAATGCCGAAGTACCCATTCTGGTTGATGCCGGTGTTGGTACTGCTTCAGATGCCGCCATTGCTATGGAACTAGGTTGTGATGGTATCTTGATGAATACCGCCATTGCCGCTGCACAAAAGCCTGTGTTGATGGCCTCCGCCATGAAAAAAGCAGTTGAAGCGGGTCGTGAAGCCTATCTGGCAGGACGTATGCCGAGAAAACGTTTTGCTTCTGCATCATCGCCGATTGATGGGGTTTTTTTTAACTGTGCAGGATAATAACTCTCAGCAGCAGAGTAAGCAGTCCGTTAATCAGCAGCAGGGAAAAGATACAATAAATCGCCGCCCTATAAAAAGTTTTGTATTACGCCAGGGTCGCGTCACCAGCGCACAACAGCAGGCGCTGGATAATCACTGGCCTGCTTATGGCGTTGATTTTTCAGAGCAGGTTTTATGCTTTAATGAGCTGTTTAAAAATGAGAATGAGGTTGTTGTCGAAATAGGTTTTGGCAATGGCGAATCTTTATTGCAACAGGCAAAAAACCAGCCCAAAACTAATTTTATCGGCATCGAGGTACATGGCCCTGGTGTCGGCCATTTAATACACCTGGCCAACGGCGAAAACATTCATAATATCCGAATCATTCGGTTTGATGCTATTGATGTGCTAGAACACCAAATTGCTGACTGTTCACTGCAACAGCTACAACTGTTTTTTCCAGACCCCTGGCACAAAAAACGCCACCAGAAACGGCGTATCATCAGCCCCGATTTTATCCAGCTGGTAGCTAAAAAACTAAAACCTGGTGGTCTTTTCCACATGGCAACGGACTGGCAGCATTATGCCAGACAAATGCTGATCGAAATGGATGCAACAACCGATTTTATCAATACCTCAGGTACTGGAAATTACTCAACAAACCAGGGTTCACGCTGCGAAAGCAAATTTGAGCGCCGTGGACGTAAGCTTGGGCACGGTGTTTGGGATTTGATTTATGAAAAACGCTCATAGACTTTTAGACCTATTATAAAAACAATAGGTTTCCAGTCTTGATTTTTATAATGGCTAAAAAAAGGATACAATAACGAACTTTTTATTTTAAACGCAGCACCTGTTCATCAATGCTATCAACAACGGTCTGCCACATAGAGTTTTGTAATCATTAGGAGAGTTGAATATGTCTCAGAAACACCCTGTTGTTGTCGTCACTGGTTCATCTGGTGCTGGCACGTCTACCGTTAAACACGCCTTCGAACAGATTTTCCTTTACGAGAAAATTAATCCTGTCATCATCGAAGGTGACAGCTTTCACCGCTATGATCGCGTAGCAATGAAACAGGCGATGACAGATGCCGAAGCTAAAGGAGATCAGCACTTTAGTCATTTTGGCGCTGATGCTAACCTGTTTGGTAAACTGGAAGAATTGTTTGACTCCTATGGTAAAACCGGTGGCGGTCAAAAACGTCTGTACTTGCACAGTGATGAAGAAGCTGCTGCATTTGATGGTTTAAGCCCTGGTCAATTCACGCCCTGGGAAGACATTCCTGCTGGCTCTGACATTCTGTTCTACGAAGGCCTGCATGGCGGTGTGGTGACTGATGAGGCGGATGTTGCCAAACACGTTGATCTGTTAGTGGGTGTTGTACCCAGCGTAAACCTTGAGTGGATCCAGAAAATTCACCGCGATAACGCTGAACGCGGTTATTCAGAAGAGGTTATTGTCGATACCATTCTTCGCCGTATGAATGATTATGTGAAATATATTACCCCGCAATTCTCACTTACCGATATTAACTTCCAGCGTATCGCTACCGTTGACACGTCCAATCCTTTTATTGCTCGTGATATTCCAACACCCGATGAAAGTTTTATTGTCATTCGTTTTAAACAGCCGGAAAAATTTAATATTAACTTTCCGGATCTTTTAGACATGATTCAAAATTCATTTATGTCACGTCGTAATACCATTGTGGTGCCGGGCAGCAAAATGGGTCTGGCAATGGAGCTAATTTTGACACCGATCATCCATGGCATGATTGAAAATTCAAAATAGGTTTATTCGCTGTGGTTAGCGTAAAAAAGACCGGTTTTCACCGGTCTTTTTTACGCCCATGGATAGATTCAATGCCAGTAAATTAAGGATAAAACAATCTGGAAGCGGGGCTTTAGTCCCGCCAATGATGGGGCTAAAGCCCCGCTTCCGGTAGCATTAAACGGTATAAATATCTTAACTTACTGGCATTGGGGATAGATCTATTCCTTAAGCTAATATAACCCTAGCTGATTAGCCATAATATTCAGCCTAACTTAAAGACCTTGGTTCGTAAAATCATTTTTATTACTGTCATCTCGACCAGAGGGAGTGATCTTGAGCTACCGTGGTATAAGATCTCTCCCTCTGGTCGAGATGACAGTAGCAAATTAAGCTGTTGTTTTACAATGAAAA
>CAZALW010000114.1:0-9165 GCA_964485705.1 uncultured Thiotrichaceae bacterium | reverse complement strand
TTTTGAGCGCACGTCAGTGCGACCCGAAGGGCGTAGCGCAGGAGCGCGAAGTAAACACACAAAATACACTAAAAAAAGATTTTTATAGTTAATTTTCGTGTTTTTGGTGTCTTTCGTGGTCAATATTTTGTTGCTTAGTTTACGGCAGGTTCTACATCTGAGATGGCAACCACATGCTGAGCGCTCTGGCGTTTATCAATGATGTTTTTAAGTGCAATTAATAAGCCAAGGCCGATAAATGCACCGGGTGGTAATACCGCAAGTAGAAAGCCTGGATAATCTTCGTTAAATGTGATGACCATGGCTTCACCCATGGAGCCAAACATTAATTGTGCGTTGGCGAATAAAGTGCCAAAGCCAATGATTTCACGCAGCCCTCCCAGGACAACTAATACCAGAGTAAAACCTAATCCCATCATGAAACCATCAAGAGCCGAATCAAACAGATTGTTTTTTGATGCGAAAGACTCACAGCGCGCAATGATGGCGCAGTTGGTCACAATCAAAGGGATGAATATGCCTAATACAAGATATAAACCATGAAACCAGGCATTCATACTTAGCTCAATGGCAGTAACAATGGAAGCAATAATAAGCACGAATACGGGTATGCGAATTTCTGATTTTAACCAGGGCCGTATCAGAGAAACGATGCTGTTTGATAAAACCAGGGTGATTAATGTGGCGATGCCAAGCCCCAGTCCGTTAATCACGGTGCCGGTGACGGCCAGCAATGGGCATAAACCTAATAACTGAACCAGGGCGACATTATTTGTCCACAAGCCGTTTTGAGTGATGGCCTTAGTTTGTCTGTTGCTTTGCTGAAGTGTTTCGTCTGTCATTGTTGTGTGCTGTTATCTGCTTTCATTGGTCTCAGTATTGGTGCTGATGTTGGCTTTTGGGCTTTTGTATCGGCGTAGGTGTTTGCATTGTTGTCTGCCCGGGTATCTTTCTGAGTATCTGCATGAGTATCGTTCCGGGTTTTATTGTCGTTGACGCTAAATAACATCTCCTGATTTTTCTCAAAGTATAACAAGGCATCATGTACTGCTTTAACCACCGTGCGTGGGGTAATTGTGGCACCGGTAAACTGGTCAAATATACCTCCATCACGTTTTACTTTCCAGTCTTTACTTTTTGGGTTACTCAGTGATTTATTATTAAAACCAAGTATCCAGTCAGAATGGGTAATACTAACAACATCACCAAGACCAGGTGTTTCCCGATGTTTGGTCACTCTAACACCAGCAACAGAACCATCAGCATATACACCAACTAATAAATGAATGGGGCCACTGTAGCCATTGGTGGCAATGCTGGTAAAAACCACGGCAACATTTTTATTATCGTTTCTGGCTCTGTATGCCAGTGTTTCCTGTGTTGTACCGAGCATGTGGTTGGGTTTAATGATTACTGTGTCCAGTAGTAAGTCATTATTATGGGATTCAGCAGGGATGATGTTATTTAACTTTTTAAGTAAGGTGAGTTTTTCATTGTATTTTATTTTATCAATTGTTTGATCAAAAGTTAGCCCCACTAACGCAGCGCCCAGTACTGCAAACAGCATAAGCACAGAGGCTGTTTTTATAATGTGTTTTTTATGTGTAAGTATAATGCTCATTTATTTAATTACTAATTACGAATCGACCGTTTGTCATCTCGACCACAGGGAGAGATCTTATGCCACGGTGTATTAAGATCTCTCCCTGTGGTCGAGATGACAGTTGCACTTTTTTCTGCATCTGATTACTAATTATTATTTATCTATCCAGATTGCCATATACTTTTGGCTGTGTGTAATAGTCAATTAACGGTGCGGCAATATTCATTAGTACCACAGCAAAAGCAATGCCATCAGGGTAGCCGCCCCAGTCTCGAATGATGTAAACCAGTGCGCCAATACTTGCACCATAAATCCAGCGACCCCGTGGTGTGGTCGATGCAGTGACCGGATCTGTTGCGATAAAAAAAGCACACAACATAGTGCCGCCACTGAAAACATGAAACAGGGCTGAACTGTTTGTTGAATAGTCTATTACAGAAAATGTATTGGAGATTAATACCAGACTTATTAAAAAAGCAGTAGGGATGCGCCAGTCAATAATGCCTTTTATTATTAACAAGATGCCGCCTGCTAAAAATAAAATATTGATCCATTGCCAGCCAGTGCCGCTAATGGAGGAAAACAAAGGGCTATATTCAACACTGTTTCTGGTTTCTGTTATATCGTGCAACTGATTAAGTTGTGTTTTAATCAGATCCATCGGTGTTGCCATAGAAAGGCTATCAATGGTTTCGGCATAAGGCAGAACGCCAAGAAATACCCAGTTAAAGGTGGTGATGAAATCAGGCCAGCCATTATTTACCCCTATTGGCGGAGTCCATAGTGTCATTTCCAGCGGGAATGAAATCATTACCACAATGTAACCCACCATTGCCGGGTTAAATGGATTAAAACCTAAGCCACCATATAAATGTTTGGCAACGGCGATGGCAAATAATGAGGCAATAACGGTTAACCACCAGGGTGCCAGTGAAGGCAGGGCTAGTGCCAGCAAACAGGCGGTAAGTAATGCACTACCATCGAGTAGTGTCGGCACAACTTCTCGTTCCCGCATTTTTAAAATAATGGCTTCTGTTAACAGACAGGTGCTAATAGCGATGCTTAAGTTAAACAAAACACCCCAACCGAAAAAATAGATAGCTGCCAGTGTGCCGGGTATTAAGGCGTATAACACCATGAGCATTATGTTTTGAACGCTGGCGTTGTCTTTTATATGTGGTGAAGGTGTGTTTTTAAATAACATGGCTTTTTAATTACTAATTACTAATTACGAATTACGAATTACTAGTTCATGGTTGTTGCTAGTTTTGCGCATAATAATTATCTACGGTGAATTGTTTATTCTGTTTTTTGGTTTTGTTTTTGTGTCGTAATTAGTAATTACTTTTTATCGCGTTCAGCTTTTTTTGCCTGAGCACGAGCTATTGCTTCTGCTATCACTGCTTGTTTGTTGTTTTTGTTGGCATTGGTTTCATTACCGGCATTTTTACTGCTGGCTGCTTTGTTTTTTAGCATTTCGCGTTTTTTACGTAATTTTTCTTCACGTTCGCGTTTAATTTTTTCTTTCCTGGACTGGTTTGCTTCATGACGTAGTCGCGCAATATCGGATGCCTGGTGTTCGCGTTGCTGTTGTAAAATAGTGGTTTTAGCAAAGCGATAATATTGCACAAGTGGGATGTTGCTAGGGCAGACATAGGCGCAGCAGCCGCATTCGATACAGTCAAACAAATGATGCTGCTCAAGTCGGTCAATGTTTTTACTGCTAGCATACCAGTATAATTGCTGGGGTAACAGGCGCACCGGGCAAACATCGACACAACGTCCACAACGAATACAGGGTAGGTGCTGCCGCTTTTTGATGTTGTCTTCAAGGTCTGCTTTATAGGCGCTGGTATGGGCGTTGGCGAGCAGGCAGTTGGTGGCTTTAACCACGGGCAAGGTGTCAGTGTTGAGTGAAAAGCCCATCATCGGACCTCCCATAATAAGCTCGTCACTGTTATCGCTATAACCACCGCAGTGTTCTATGCAGGACTGTATTGAGGTGCCGATTAATACTTCAATATTTTGCGGCTGTTTAATGCCATAACCGGTTACGGTGCAAATGCGTGATATCAAAGGTTCGGCACAATAAATGGCGCGATGGATAGCATATGCTGTGGCAACGTTATGACATAACACGCCGAGCTCTCCCGGGTAATGACCTTCGGGAACTTCTTTGCCGGTAATGATTTTTATTAATTGTTTTTCACCGCCACTGGGATAAACGGTTGGTATTATTTTGATTTGAAAAAAACCCGTGCCGTCTTTTTCAATGATTTGATTAATTGCATGAATGGCTTCAGGTTTGTTGTCTTCTATAGCAATGAGGCATTGTCTGGCTTTGATGATATGACTAATAATTTCAGCGCCTGATAACACTTCTTTTGCACGCTCACGCATTAATACGTCATCACAGGTGATATAAGGTTCGCATTCAACGCCATTAAGAATCAGGGTGTTTACGTTTACTTCTGTCTGTTTGACCGCTGCAGGAAAGGTTGCACCGCCGAGACCAACGATGCCGGCATCACGAATGATTTTACGCAGAGCCGATGATGTGGCCTGGTTAAATTCATCGCCAAGTGGCTGTCGTTCAATCCATTCATTTTTAAAGTCATTTTCGATAAATACACATAGATCTGTCAGCCCTGATATATGTGGAATTTCATGAGGTTTTATATCAGTTATCAAACCAGAAACAGGTGAGTGTATGGCTGCGCTAATCAGGTTTCCCGGTTGCGCCAGCATTTGCCCTTTTAAAACCTTATCGCCCGGTTTAACCAGTGGCTGGCTGATGGCGCCGATATGTTGTTGTAACGGGATGATGTATTGTTTGCACTGTGCAACTTTGGAAATGCCTGTACCGGTGGACAAGTTTTTATGTTCAGGCGGCTTTAGGCCGCCGTTAAAGGTTGTCAGTGGCGTGTCCATATTGTAGGTGACGGCATCTTCTACTGTGTTCATAATCTATTTGATATATGACACTGGCTTAACCCGCACTGGGTGCGGCAAAGCCGGAATCAGGTAAGCTTGCTGTCCAGTTGCGGATGGTGGGTTGAATTTCAAAAATATGAATGCAGTCAACCGGGCAGGGTGGTATGCACAGGTTACAACCGGTGCACTCTGATTCGATCACCGTGTGCATTTGTTTTGCCGCACCTAAGATGGCATCAACCGGGCAGGCCTGAATGCATAAGGTGCAGCCGATGCAGACCTGCTCGTCAATGCGTACGATTGTTGGCAGAGTTTTTATTTCTCCGTTTTCTGCGTTTAACGGTATGACTTCGACATCGAGTAAATCTGCCAGCGCAATAATGGTGGCTTCGCCACCGGGGGGGCACTGGTTGATTTCAGCTTTGCCGTTTGCGAGAGCTTCTGCATAAGGGCGGCAGCCAGCATAGGTACATTGACCACATTGTGTCTGTGGTAACAGCGTGTCTATTTTATCCACCACCGGGTCGCCTTCAACTTTAAATCGCACAGACGAATAGGCAAGTATCAAACCAAATATGCTGGCGGTGATGGCAAGGGTGATGATTACGGTAAGCATTGAAAATCAGATTTTTACCAGTCCCGCGAAGCCCATAAAAGCAAGCGACATAATGCCGGCGGTAATCAGAGCAATAGAGGTTCCCTGAAAAGCTTCGGGCACATCAGCGACGGTAATACGTTCACGTAGGGCGGAGAATAAAATTAACACCAGTGAAAAACCAACAGCGGCACCAAAACCATAAAATAATGACTGCAAAAAAGTGTGTTGTTGTTGAATGTTAAGCAGCGCCACACCTAATACTGCACAGTTGGTGGTAATTAATGGCAGAAAAATACCTAATACGTTGTATAACAGCGGGCTGGTTTTATGTACTACCATTTCAGTAAATTGCACCACTACAGCAATCACCAGAATAAACATGATGGTTCGCATGTATTCAATTCCCAGTGGAGCCAGGATGTATTCATTGACCAGGTAACTGCTGACAGAAGAGAGTGTCAGCACAAAGGTAGTGGCCAAAGCCATACCAATCGCCGTTTCCAGTTTTCGGGAAACGCCCATAAAAGGGCACAGGCCAAGGAACTTAACCAGCACAAAGTTGTTCACCAGTACCGTGCTTACCAGGATGAGTGCGTATTCAGTCATACGTGCATTCTATCAGATTGTGGCGTTATATTTTATTGCGTTAGTGGTTTAAAATCTCAATAAAATCAATAAGAAAAGTAGGGTTTTGTCACTTCTTAATAAGTCTGGGTAGTATGTAGGGTGGGCACGATTTTTGTGCCCACGCGATATCACCGGAGCCAGCGTGGGCACAAAAAAACGTGCCCACCCTACCAGCTGCCACGACTTATTGAGAAGCCCCCCAAGGCGAGTACGCCCACCCATCTACAAGTAACTTTGTATAGGGCTAAGTTCTCGTTCCCACGCTCCTGCGTGGTAGCGCATACGGTAGAGTAGTTAGCCACGGCATGCGTTCCCACGCAGGAGCGTGGGAACGAGTATTACATATAATATTCAATGTTATCAATAGTTTAAAATTAGTTACTTAGAAGTTACAGGGATTGACAGGTTTGGGTGTTGTACTTATTTAACTTTCATACCAGCAACAGCACCTTCATCCGGGTTGAGGATGAATAGATCTTTGCCTCCCGGCCCGGCAGCAAGCACCATGCCTTCGGATAGACCAAAGCGCATTTTTCGAGGCGCTAGATTGGCGACCATCACCGTTAGTTTGCCTTCCAGGTCTTCCGGTTTGTAGGCTGATTTTATACCCGCAAATACATTGCGCGTGTTACTGCCTGGATCGCCGTCCAGGTCACCACCCAGGTCGAGGGTGAGTTGCAACAGTTTGTCCGCGCCGTCAACGTGTTCTGCTTTAATAATTTTGGCGATGCGTAAATCAATTTTGGCAAAATCATCAAAACTGATTTGTTCAGCAATGGGTTCGTTAGCGAGAGCGCCAGCTATTTTTTTATTATCGAGTTTTTTATTATCGGGGTTTTTATTATTTATGGCCTTATCCGTTTCTTTGTCAGGCATGTTTTCACTAGAGGCTTCGGTGATGGCATCAATCTGCTGTTTTTCAATGCGTGTCAACAAGGGTTTGAATTTATTGATACGATGCGATAACAGTGGCTGGCTCAGGTTAGTCCAGCTAAATTCAGTATTTAAAAATGCCTCTGATTTTTCTGCAGTGACCGGTAAAATCGGTTTTAAGTAAGTCATTAACAGGCGGAACATATTAAGACCCTGCGTGCATATTTGTTGCACTTTCTGTTCGCGTCCCTGTTGTTTAATTAATACCCAGGGTTTGTTCTCGTCGATATAGACGTTGGCTTTATCCGCCTGTGCCATGATCTCGCGCACCGCTTTATTGTATTCGCGGTTTTCATAAAACTTGGCGATTTGTTCGCCGGCTGTGACAATGTCGTTATACAGTTCAGTTTCCGGTAATTCTGCAGATAGCTGGCTATCAAATTTTTTGCTAATAAAACCGGCACAACGGCTGGCAATGTTAACCACTTTTCCAACCAGATCCGAGTTAACGCGCTGCATAAAATCTTCAAGGTTTAAATCAATGTCATCAACCCCGGAAGACAGCTTGGCAGTGTAGTAATAACGTAAATATTCCGGGTTTAAATGCTCAAGATAAGTACGGGCTTTGATAAAAGTGCCGCGAGATTTTGACATTTTCAGACCGTTTACGGTAAGGAAGCCATGACAAAATACAGCGGTCGGTTTGCGGTAACCGGCACCATCTAAGACTGCTGGCCAGAACAGCGTGTGGAAACGGGCGATGTCTTTACCAATGAAGTGATACAGTTCATTGTTGCTGTCGACACCCCAGTAATCATCAAAATTAATGGGTCTGTCACTTTGCTGGCTTTTATTGCACAGGTTTTTAAAGCTCGCCATGTAACCCATGGGGGCATCCATCCAGACATAGAAATATTTACCCGGTGCATCAGGAATTTCGAACCCCCAGTAAGGTGCGTTACGTGAAATATCCCAGTCTTTTAAACCCTCAACAAACAATTCATTTTGTTTGTTGGCGATTTCAGTTTGTACATGGCCGTCCTTTAACCATTGTTGCAGCATCTCAGAAAAATCACCGAGTTTAAAAAAGTACTGCTCAGAATCTTTTTTGACGGGTGTTGCGCCACTAACCGCAGATACCGGGTTTTTTAATTCCGTCGGGTCATAGGTTGCGCCACAGACTTCGCAATTATCACCGTATTGATCGTCAGCGTCACACTTTGGGCAGTTGCCTTTGATAAAACGATCGGGCAGAAACATTTGTGCTTCCGGGTCATACGCCTGTTTGATGGTCTGCGTTCTGATATGCCCTTCATCTCGCAGTTTTAGATAAATGCCTTCAGCAAACGCCTTATTTTCATCGGAATGGGTGCTGTAATAATTATCAAAATCAATTAAAAAATCGGCGAAATCAGCTTCGTGTTCTTTTTGCGTAGCTGCAATTAATGCTTCCGGGGTAATGCCATCGGCACGCGCACGTAACATAATTGGGGTGCCGTGGGCATCATCAGCACAAACGTAATAACAGGTGTTGCCTCGCAGACGCTGGAAGCGCGCCCAGATATCGGTCTGGATATATTCAACCAGGTGTCCGAGATGAATGGAGCCGTTGGCATAGGGCAGAGCGCTGGTGACTAATATATTACGTTTGGATGTCATGTTTGTTGGGTCGTTGGCAATGTGTAAAAAGAGCAAACTGTAGCATTTTGACGGATTTTTTGCACTAAAAATCCTGATTGCATGAGGTGTAATAGATGTGATGTTATATACCGGTTTCTTATTTCCGCTCAGAAAAGCGGGGGGCGAGAAAATACACTGATTTAAGTTTTCTGGTTGCTATCCGATAGAGTATCTATGCTTATTGCTTTTCAAACGAGAGCACAGCTAACTAATTTTTACTGATGGGGGCGGATAATGGCCAGTGAAGTATTTGATGATACACATAATGATTTGGATATACGTCGATTGTTCCAGGAGATCGAACACAACATCAAGTTGACGAATCGTGAAAAAATCAGTGAAATTACTGGTGAAGTATCGAAAGAGGCTTTTAATAATGTTGTCAGAACAACTGCGCGATTACGTGCCCGCTATTTAGAAAAAGTTGTTCAACTTGCAGCCACAGAAGATATTTCGCCAAGTGATATTTCAACGTTGCGAGGAACCCGCCTGATGTACGAAGAGGCACATAAAGGATTTGCTGCATTACAGCATGCACTGCATAGAGGGTATTTTACCCTGGCGGAGTAGTGGCACATGGAAGTGCCGTTTACGAACCAAAGGATGGAAAGGATGGCGTAACTCCTCCGTGTTGAAAACCCAGGTTTTCAGCTTTCTGTTGACGGCTGTTTTGTCTTAATAACCCGTTGTCCTATCTATAAATGGCTATGCCTATTTATTAAAAGTAAGGTTAATCAGCCTCCTGATTCCTGTAGAATACGCTGCCAGTTAAAAATTACCCGTTGTGGAGTTTTCGCCATGAGCATTACCAAAGAACAAGTTGAATCAGCCCTTAAACAGTATATCGATC
>CAZALW010000113.1:0-9183 GCA_964485705.1 uncultured Thiotrichaceae bacterium | reverse complement strand
GTTGGGGTTCGTGCCTTACATCAACAAACTAGCTCGCCATGCTTTGCTGCTGAGGAGCCAGCATTAACATTAACGACTGTGCGTGTTCAGCGGCTTTTCTGCCTAAATCGGTAAGATAACCACCGTCAACTTGTGTTACCAGACCCTTGTTGAATAAACGCTGCACTGCCGTAACCTGTATTTTGTCTGCATTGGAGTGGACTTTAATGCCTTGCTGGGAAGATTCCAGGTTGTACTGAATCAATATATCTATTTCTGCGATTTGTTCTTCTGAAAAATGCATATTCCTACCTCTGACCTGCATAGCGTTAAATTCTATTGGGAATGGTGAATCATACATGTCTTTACACCACCTGCCCAGCGCACCATCCAGATGACCATGCCCATTGAAAGTTATAACCGCCTAACCAGCCGCTAACATCGACAATCTCGCCAATAAAGTACAAATCTTTAATTTTGCTAGATTCCATGGTTTTTGATGATAACTCGTTGCAATCAACACCACCCAGGGTGACTTCAGCTGTGCGATAACCCTCAGTGCCATTTGGTTTTATCGACCAGTTTTGCAACTGCTGCATAATTTCACTAAAACCCTGATTGGAGATTTCCTGTAATGGCTTGTCAGCAACTGTGCCTAATATTGCCGTTAGCAGCCGTTTAGGCAATGCTTCAGCCAAAACGGTTTTCAGTTTAGTGTTTGCCTGTTTTTTCTGTCGTGTTTTAAGCCAGCCAATAACATCAATATCAGGCAACAGATTTATGACAATGGCTTCACCCGGTTGCCAGTAGGAGGAAATTTGCAGAATAGCCGGGCCACTTAAACCACGATGAGTAAACAGAATATTTTCTTTAAATTGACTGCGCTTATTACTGACCTCACTGTTTACCGATACACCGGATAACTGTTCCAGTCTTTCCCTGTCAGCAGGTTGCAGGGTAAAAGGAACCAGGCCAGCAGTGGTCTTCCAGATGTGATGGCCAAACTGTTCGGCAATTTTATAACCAAACGGGCTGGCGCACATTTTAGGAATGGATAAACCACCACTGGCAATAACCAGTGAGTGTGACTGAAATTTCCCTGAACTGGTTTCGGCAATAAAATTAGCAATAAATTTAGAATCGTCAAGCTGATTGATGTTGTTGATTTTACAATTAAGAATGATTTTCACCTTTGCCTTTTTGCATTCATCAAGCAACATAGCAAGAATATCTTTAGCGCTGTTTTTGCAGAATAATTTACCCAGGTCGCGTTGCTGGTAAGGGATGTTATATTGGTTAACCAGAGCGATGAAATCCCACTGGGTATAACGGCTTAAAGCAGATTTACAAAAATGCGGGTTGTGTGAAATAAAGTTGCTGGCATCAATCTCCATATTGGTAAAATTGCAACGGCCACCGCCAGACATAAGGATTTTTTTACCGGCTTTGTTGGCGTGATCGAGTATCGTCACTTTACGCCCACGTTTACCGGCTTCAATGGCGCACATTAAACCGGATGCGCTGGCACCGATGATTAAAACATCGGTTATGTTGTTTTTATCTGGCATAGTGAGAATTAATTAATAAAGGCACCATCAATATTGATGAACATTACAAAAGCACAAAACCTGGCCTGCCCGATAGACGGAAAAAGCCTTCAACAAACCGACAAACAGTATGTTTGTGAGAATGGGCACACATTTGATATTGCCCGTCAGGGTTATGTCAATTTATTACCGGTGCAGCATAAACGCTCAAAACAACCCGGTGACAGCAAAGCTATGGTATTAGCCAGAACCAATTTTTTAAACACAGGTATCTATCGGCCGGTTGCTAAAAAGCTGGCTGAAACGGTATCGGCGCTTATTATAAATGATAAAAGTATAAATGATAAAAACATAAACCATAAAGATCATTGTATTTTAGATGCGGGTTGTGGCGAAGGTTATTATTTTGATTATATTTTTAATGCACTTAAAAATGAAACCGGTGTGGGTGAACTAAGTTTTATTGGGCTGGATATTTCCAAAGATGCCATTATTCAGGCGACAAAAAGAAACAAACAGATAAGCTGGATTGTTGGCACCAACAGGCAGCCACCTGTTGAAGAAGAAAGTGTTGATGTTATTTTATGTTTATTTGGTTTTATGAATGTTGACGGATTTTATAAAATATTAAAGTCTGGTGGGAAAGTTATTGTCGTTGATCCCGGTATTGAGCATTTAAAAGAGTTACGTGAAATCATTTATCCTGAAATAAAAAACCCACAGCAGCTGGCGACACAGCACCTGAGTTCAGCACAGACTAAAAATAACGGCTTCTCATTAATAAACAGTGAGACACTGTTGTATAAAGTACACATTGATAATAATGCGCAGATTAATAACCTGTTACTTATGACCCCGCATTTTTACCGCGCATCCAAAGCAGGCCGGGAAGTTGCCTGTCATTTACAACAACTGGATTTAACCATAGATGTGGTGTTTAGTGTTTTAGAAAAAACATAGCCCTTATCTCGTTACCACGCACTGCGTGGTAACGCAGTAGCTAACGCGCCAGCGTTACTGGTTAATAGTGACAGGCTAAGTTGTTGCCACGCTGGTGCGTTAATCGCTGCATTACCACGCAGTGCGTGGTAACGAGAAAAGTGTTTTAGAAAAATCGTAGCTGCGCTTATGCTGCCATTCGCGCAGGCATAAGCTTGTTGGTATCTGTCATCTTGACGCAGGAGAGATGTGTTGAAAAGGTTTTATGGAAAAACACGCCCATTTTAACGCTTATCTGTCGTATTTATTTACACTAACGCAATGTGTTTGAGGTCGTGAACTTGTCGAATTTCTTGACGTTATATCAGGCTGCAGCAATCGAAAAAAAAGCGAATAGTCATTAAATTATTAATAATCAGAGTTTTTTTCACGAATAGTGCCGTTTGGATGTGGCGCTCACCAATCAAAGGATGGAAAGGGTAAAAGTCCAATATCACTGTCATCTCGGCCATCGAGAGAGAGTCTTTCCACCGGAAGCAGTAGTTCACATCCTTTTGGTATTACTAGTACAAAGCTATTTATTAATCACCTGGTAGTGCCAAAAGTTATTCTGTTGATGGTTAAAAACTATCCAAAAATTGAAATTAAGAATACGTGCTTGTACCATAACAGCAGTAGCTGTCGGTTTATTTTACATTTCTGTAAAAACAACTTGAGTTTACTGTAAGATATTGTTTTATTTGCTAATAACTAGAAAATACTGCCTATTTTTATAGAAAAGTGTAAATATTATTTACAAAATCTACTTTGTTATGTATTTATTATTGTATGAATTATGTTAACTCTTTGTTTTACCAAGTTTTTATAACAATGGCATGGTGTATGCAAGGAGAATTTAGACTCGTAAAAATAAGTTTAATGCTGTAGTTAGGGTTTGCTAATTGCAGAGATAATACGTTAAACACTGTAGTTTGGGAGTGTGGTAACTGCAGGGATTAAGATTATATGGTTTACAACGAGTTTAATAAATGAGCAAAAAAAATGGAAAAATGAACATGATATTAATCATCAGATTATTGTCTGGTGATTAATATAACCTGTCATTAACCAGGTAAATGCTGTCAAGTGATGGCTTGCGTAAGCGAGTATGTTAGTAGGCATCACTTGGCTGCTTCAGTATCTGCTCAAAAGTGTTTGTATTCATGAATGTGTTTAAAAAAAACAGCAGACAAGAGGGAGAATGAAATGAGAAAAAATCGACACAACTATAATGACCGAGATGTCACGAACCAGGGTAGAGGGGAAATTATCCCTAAATATGCCCCATTTGTTTTTAAGGCTACATTCAGTGCACTGGCGGTAGCTATCACCTTAACTCTGGGTACGGCTCAGGCAGCAATAGATATACCGAGTGAGTTGCCGCCCAGCCCATTGTTTGGTGTTGCGGATTTCAGTCAACAGATGTTACGCTTTGAGGAATTTGGCGTACACCCGATACCTGCTGGTACGACTGCAGCGAAAAGCTTTCCGGTTCCTGCTGATTGTAACGCCAGGCCGGATGCTTTAGCAATGGATGCCTTTCTTGATGCGCCATTGTGGCCAGCACCGTCTATAGCCGCCAATACTGATCTGGCTAATCCGTGGGAAAGCATGATTGAACCCTGTATCAGATTTGATGCCAGCTTCACCGGCAACATCGAAGGTCGTCCGCCGGGTATTCATTTCTCCCACCAGCGTTGGGGCGAATTCCCTCCACAGGTGTATTTCCAGACAGCACAGGGTGGTTCACGAACCAATAACGGTCTGCGTGATGACGAACAGAGTCATACTTACTCAGTGGGTGAGTTTGCTCCAGGTGGACTGTATCACAGCACCGTAGGCGTGGCGGGTTTTGATGGTAGCACCAGTGGCATTGGTATTAAATTCCATCCCGATATGCCGATCCAGGAACCCAATTCCCTGTGGACTTTTGGTGACGGCACGTTGCCACCAAAACTGCTAAGAGTACGCTATGCAGAACCGGTTCTGATGCGCCATTACAACGGACTACCCATTAGCGTAAGCGCTAATAACGGCTTTGGCGAGCATACTATTACAACGCATGAACATAACGGCCACCACCCGGGCGAGAGTGACGGTTTTGCCGGTGCTTTTTTCTTCCCCGGTCAGTTCTACGACAACCGCTGGCCAATGGTATTAGCCGGTTACGACTCCATCAATAGAGATGCGTCAGATCCACGTGCTTCTACCCCATGCTCACTGGGCGAAACCATGGAAATTGCTGATCCCATGACTGGCGGTACGGTATCCAAATTATGTGACCCCGTCACCCGCACCATCAACATGGCAGGTGACTGGCACGAGACTATGAGCACCCACTGGTTTCATGACCACATGATCGATCGCACCTCGGAGAACGTCTATAAGGGCAATGCGGCGATGATGAATTACTACAGTGGCATTGACCGTGGTAAAGAAGGTTTCCGTTGTGAATACGATGATCCGAAAAACAACATCAATCTGTGTTTTCCCAGTGGTACAGCGTTGGACTGGGGCAACCGCGACTACGATATACAGTTACTGATTGCCGCCAAGGCCTGGGATTCGGTCGGGCAACTGGATATGGAACCGTTGAATGAAGACGGCTTCCTCGGCGACCGCATGACCGTCAACTGGCTGTATAAACCGCACTTTGATGTGCGCGCCCGTCAATACCGTTTGCGTATTCTCAACGGTGCTGTGGCGCGTTTCTTCAAGTTTTCCCTGGTACGCGAGTTTAATGATACGACCACCGGTGAATTTTCCGGTCTACCCGGATCGAACACGTCCTATGACCGAATTTCCTACCACATGATCGCCAATGACGGCAACATTATGGAGCACGCGGTACCGTTCCCAAATGCCCAGTCAAAAGATCTGCCGATTCAGGCTATCGCCGAGCGATATGATGTTATCGTCGATTTCAGCAAGTTTCCGGTTGGCACAAAACTCTATATGGTTAATACCCTGACACATGATGATGGTCGCGGACCCAAAGAGGTTATTCCACTGGCCGATATCCTCGACGGTACCTATGACCCGGTGATTGAAACGCCCTGCACAATTGAGTGCTGGTCGGATGATCCGACTGTCGGTAAATTTCTGGAGTTTAACGTGAAATCCTACAGCGGTACTGATCTGAGCATGAACCCGGCCGACTACGAAGTGGGCAAGAAGATGATGATTCCGTTAGTGGAGTTCAGTGACGCGGAGCTGGCTGCTGCCAAGCACCGTACCTTCTCCTTTGGCCGTGGCGGTGGTGCTGCCACTGACGGTCGACCCGCGCCCTGGACTATCAGTACCGATGGTGGCGACAAACTCAATGCCGATATCAGTCTCGTTTCAGCTGCACCTGAAACCATGGGCGGTGGTGTAGAAATCTGGCATCTGGTTAATGATGGCGGTGGCTGGGCGCATCCGATACACATCCACTTTGAGGAAGGTCAGATTCTGTTACGTGGTAATGAAAATGACCTGGGTGGTATTGATTATCATCTGCCACCCATGTGGGAGATCGGCGCACGCAAGGATATGTACCGTCTTTCCAAACTGGGAGAGGGGCCGGAAGGTATACCTGATAGCAGCATGATCGTTGTTGTTGCTATACGCTTTCGTGAGTTTGCGGGTACCTATGTGGAGCATTGCCACAACACCACGCATGAAGACAAAGCCATGCTATTGCGTTGGGACAACGAGCGTCCGGGCCAGTCGGTGCGCATACCCACGCCAATGCCTGGCTGGGAAGGAGTGGGTTATGTGGCTACTACTGAGTTGGCGACTATTAAGACAGGTGATCTGGCGGCTGCAGCGACCTTTGTTGCACCTAACCAGATACGTGGCGACCTGAATCTGGATGGACTGGTCGGCTTTTCTGACTTCTCGTTATTTAGAGTACAGTTTGGACGGCAAGGACTGTGGGGGGCAGACCTGAATCAAGATATCCAGGTTGGCTTTAGTGATTTCTCACTATTCAGGGTGAACTTTGGTCGATCAGCCGGGTTCCCGTTGCCACCAAACGACCCGTTACCTTAGTTGCTTATTTAGTAAGGAAATAATGGCAGGGATGCAATAGAACATGCCGCCCATGGTTACGCAGACCATAGGTGGCATTTCTGCTTTTAAAACAAGTTCGGGCCTGATCGCAATGCCAGCAAGTTAAGGATTTAATGCTCGAGAATATCGTCATTCCGGCAGTTTTTTAGCCGGAATCTAGTAGTTTAAGTACATGGATTCCGGCTAAAAGACTGCCGGAATGATGAAATAACCCTTAACTTACTGGCATTGGGCCTGACCGGGAATATTGTTTTTTAGAAACTTATAACAACTTTGTTCTACTGTTGTGAGTGCTGTCAGCCTGGTTTTATTAGTTTGGACAAAAGAGGATGTTTTATTATGAATTGTATTGCAAAAAAACACAGGAGCATTATCGTCTTCCAGCTTCTGCTGGTCGGTAGCCTGTTACTATGGGGCAGCCACCCCGCCAACGCAGGCAGGGGTGACAAATTTTTCCCCAATGTTCCATTGATAAACCAGGATGGAAAAATCCTGCATTTTTACGATGACGTAATCAAAGGCAAGGTTGTGTCTATTAACTTCATGTTCACCAACTGTGGTGATGCCTGCCCGCTGGAAACCGCCAAACTGCGCCAGGTTCAGAAATTGCTTGGTGAGCATGTCGGTAAAGATGTGTACATGTATTCCATCACTGTCGATCCTGAACGCGACACACCGGCTGCAATGAAAGCCTATATGAAGAAATTTGATGTCGGTCCCCATTGGCAGTTTCTCACCGGCAAAAAAGAAGATATCGATCGGATTCGTGACAAACTTGGCATGTATAGCGAAGGCGAGGATGAACTCAGCGACCACAATGTCAACTTTTTGTTAGGTAATGAGAAAACGGGTCAGTGGTTAAAGCGTACCCCTTTTGATCTGCCGGAGACAATTGTGGCAGTACTGCTCGGACGCTTACAAACACGCCCGTTAGCAATATTGCCGGATTATACGAAGATGACCCGGGCACATGCCTTACCGGAAGCCCGCACCGGTGCAGACCTGTTCAACACGCGCTGTGTTTCCTGTCATACCATTGGTGAAGGCGACAAGTTGGGGCCGGATTTACTGGGAGTGGTGAGTAAACGAAATCGAGCCTGGTTGATCCGCTGGATAATGGAACCCGATGCCATGTTGGATGAAAAAGACCCGCAGGCAATAGCCTTGTTTTATAAGTACAACAAAGTGCGAATGCCGAATATGAAGCTGGGGCATCAGGAAGTGCTGGACTTGATCGAGTACATGCAGGTGGAAACCTTGCGGGTAAAACCGCCAGCAATCAACAAAACAGCAAACAATCAGCTGCAGGCAAGCACAGCGTCAACCAATGAGGCGAAACCATAATCCGTTTGTTTGGGTTTGTAACTCACCCCGGGTTGTAAACAAGTACCTTAATAATATAAAACATTAAATATTATAGTTAAATCAAATATATAGGAGGGAAAACTATAATAAAAACGCCGTTAACTGGAAATTTAAAAAATTAACTGTCGGATTTCTATACACGTTAAAAAAAAATGGAACAGGGCTTTTTTTATTTAAGTTGTTGTATTACTTATAAATAAGTGACTTACAGGTCATTTTCTCAATTATTCTACTGTCAACATTATTTACAATAATTATTGTGTGTATTTGTTATCTCTGAGCAAATACAAAGCAATATGTTGTTTTTACAGGGTTTATTTTTTTTGGCACGATATATGTATTACATTTTCATAACCCCGACATATAAAACAAATGATTAGTATGGAAGTAGGGGCTTTCAGCTAAACAACCAAAGACTCTTGCGGAGAAATGAAAATGAATATGAAATTAACTAACGGACTTTTGGGTCTTGGTGCATTGCTCATTGCTGGTCAGGTGAATGCTGCAACGATATCACTAACTCCATCGGCGAACATTGTTAATGTTGGTGATACTTTTACGCTAACAGTTGCGGGTAGTGATTTTAACGATGGTGTGTCAGCAGGCGGTATCACTTTATCCTGGGATACTGCTCTGGTGCAGTTAGTCTCTGTTGCAATTGATATCGACACTAGTCTATTGGCTAATGGGTGGTCTACTTTTGCTGGAGCAGTAGTTACTGCGAGCTCGGTAACAGTAGACGCATTTACCAGTAGCTTTGCAGGTCTACCTGGACCTACTTTCGATATGTTCTCACTTGATTTTCTAGCGCTTCCTCCACCATCGTCTGGATCTATATTTATCGCTGCTTCACCTGCTGAAGGTGGTGCTAGTACTTTTTTGGATTCTGGTGATCCTGCTCTTTTTGTTAACGAGAACTATGTCAGTGCCAGTGTAACAGTCGTCCCAGTACCAGCAGCAGTCTGGTTATTCGGCAGCGGTCTGATTGGTCTGGTTGGCATTGCCCGTCGTCGTAAAACACAGTTGGCTTAATCCACGGCTGGATGTTTTCTCTGTTATACATACCACATTATTTGCGGTATGTAGACAGAGAGAACTGATAATAATTATTTAAGGAAAAAAATGAAAACAAAAACAATTTATGCACTGATGGGTTTGCTTACTATGCTTTCGGTTGCAAGGGTTGATGCAGCGACAATTTTCGCGCCGACTGATCCGAATGTGAATTTCTTTCTTGCTGACCTTTCAGGTGGCATGCTAG
>CAZALW010000112.1:0-9300 GCA_964485705.1 uncultured Thiotrichaceae bacterium | reverse complement strand
CGGCAGGCAGTGCCTGTAAAAATAAGATAGAACGTTGCGCGGTTAATGCGCCATATATGCCCGCAATAATAATACAACCCAGGAAAAATACCAATGCATCAAAACCACCGGTACCGAGCAGTCCCCATAATAGACCGGCAGCAAGAAAGCCGTTATACAATCCCTGATTTGCCGCTAGCGGTGCGGATAGTCTGGCGTAGTCTTCTTTTAGGCCAAATGTTTTTCGACCAAAAGGCGTGTTCCATAAAAACATTTCAAGAATCAGAAAAGAGACATGTAAAAGTATGACGATGCTTATGGCGACGGTAGTTAAAATGCTCATGCTTTCTTCTCCCGTTTTCAGAGTGCAAGTTTATTGGCAATATTTATTAATAATGTTGTTTAAGTTATCCTGCATTTGTTTGTAACCGATTGTGCGTAGTTTTTTGATGTTATTCTCTGGTATTTGTTCACTATTCGGGTAGTTTGCAATGGCTTTTTCAAGACTGCTTTCGCGTATCAAATGTAACATCGGCCAGGGCGAGCGGTTGCTGAAATTGCTGGCATCATTTTCTGCACTGTCTGCAAAACGATAGTCTGGATGAAAGCTGGCTATTTGGTAGATACTTGTATAATTCAGATCGGCCAGTAACTGGTTAGCCAAATCCAGTAGTTCAAGGTAGTCGTCGAAATTTTTATAAGCATCAGGGTAGATTAACAGACTGGTTTCTATGACTGCCTCATTATCTAATTTTACGAAGCTGTCTGCTAACTGGTGCAAATGTTGTTCTAAAGAATGGCCGCTGTTGACGGTGTATTCAATACTATTATTCTGGAAGGGTGAAGCGGCAAAAGGGCAAAGATTTAAACCAATGACAATATCGTTTACCCAGTTTTTGGTTTGCTCGATAGTGCTCTGTGTAGTGTTTGTAGCCATGGTATTAAAAACTCAATGGGTATCAAGCTTTGCCAGTTCGCTGAGTATCTGGGTGATTAATGATTCGCCCTGTGCGCCCATGCGTGTGCAAAGCTTGTCGACATCGCGCTCGCCGTCGATCATGTTTTTTATTACCGCACTTAAGTTTGACATATCACCACCTGCTTTTGACATTTGTTCTGCCATGGCACCTAACATTGAAAGTGCATTATGGTCACCACGGCGAGCCTCATTAATCATCCGTGCCAACATCGGAGCGGCTTTTGTGGCGTCTCCACTTTGCTGCGATTTGGGTAAGGTATCGGGGTCTTGCAGACCACGTAAAATACTGTCAACAATAATCACATCTTCATCATCCAGTCCTTTAATCAGTGCCTGATCACGATTGCCGTTAATAATCTTATAGATAACATCAACCAGACTTTGCCAGCCATTTTGTGCAGACTGCTGCAATACCTGATCCAGCTGCGGTCTAAATTCCGGGTTATGAATAGTTTGCACCACCGCTAATATCAGGCTGGCGTGGGTTTGAAGAATTTGTTCGGTTTTTTCTGGTGTTGGCATGATTTTTTTAAGTTGTAAGTTGTAAGTTATAAGTTTCAAGTTGTAAGTTATTGGTTTTGGTTTTGATTTTGATTTTTACTTAAAACTTAAAACATACAACTTAAAACTTTTTTTAGAGTTTCTTAATCTTCTCTGCTTGCTCCTGCAACTGCTCGATGGACTTTGTCATTTCTGCCAGTCGAGTGCGTTCTTTTTCAACAACGGCAGCGGGTGCTTTATCGACAAAGTTTTTGTTTGTCAGTTTGGCGCTGGTTTTATCAGCATTGATCTGAATCTTGTTAATTTCTTTTTCCAGTCTTGCCAGTTCGGCATCTTTGTCGATAAGACCAGCCAGTGGGATGAGGATTTTCATTTCACCGACTAATGCCGTTGCTGATTCTGGTGCTTCATGGTTTTTTTCTAACCATTCACTTTTCTCCAGTTTTGCCAGGGTTTCGATAAATGACTGGTTTTCGTTGTAGAGTGTTTGGTCATTTTCTGAAAAATTTTGCAATAGTATTGATAAAGGTTTGCCGGGTGCTATGTCCATTTCAGAACGAATACGGCGTACACCACTGACAAATATTTTTACCCATTCCAGTTCCTGTTCTGCTTTTTCATCAATCTTACTGCTGTCAGATTCGGGGTAGGCTTGCAGCATGATGGTATCGCCAGCTTTGCCTGCCAGCGGTGCAATAGTTTGCCAGCATTCTTCGGTGATAAAGGGAATGATCGGGTGATTCAAACGTAATATGGTTTCTAGTACACGCACTAATGTACGACGTGTTCCACGTTGCTGATTTTCGGGTGTCTGCTCATTAAATAACACTGGCTTGGAAA
The DNA here is from genome assembly GCA_964485705.1 of uncultured Thiotrichaceae bacterium. Taxonomy (GTDB): domain Bacteria; phylum Pseudomonadota; class Gammaproteobacteria; order SZUA-229; family SZUA-229. The sequence goes on along the minus strand of CAZALW010000112.1, from coordinate 7,001 downwards.
GTTCCAGATACCAGTCACAGTAATCCTCCCAGACAAAAGAGTATAAATCTTGTGCAATTAAATCAAGGCGCGAGTTTTCACTGTGTTGTTCAATACGTGCTTCAATATGCTGCAGGCGTGAAACAATCCAGCGGTCAGCCAGAGAAAAAACCACATCGGGATTATCTGCGCCATCAGCTAATAAACCGGTGTCTTTATCTTCGGTTTGCATTAACACATAACGGGTGGCGTTCCATAACTTGTTACAGAAGTTGCGATAACCTTCAATGCGCCCGGGTGTAAACACCACATCACGTCCGGTGGTGGCGAGTGCGGCAAAGGTGAAGCGCATGGCATCGGTGCCAAAAGCAGGAATGCCATCAGGGAAATTTTTACGGGTGATTTTTTCGATACGTTCAATCTGGTGTGTTTGCATCACCGCAGCGGTGCGCTTTTGTACCAGAGATTCGAGGTCAATGCCGTCAATCACATCAATCGGGTCGAGCACGTTGCCTTTGGATTTTGACATTTTCTGACCTTCAGCATCACGCACCAGACCATGCACATAAACTTCACGGAAGGGCACGTCACCCATGAATTTAAGCCCCATCATAATCATGCGTGCGACCCAGAAGAAGATAATATCGAAACCAGTGACCAGTACGTTAGTTGGGTAATAGGTGTCGAGTTCGGGTGTTTTTTCTGGCCAGCCGAGGGTGGAAAACGGCCACAGTGCAGAAGAGAACCAGGTGTCTAATACGTCTTCATCCTGGGTCAGCGGGAAGTCATCAGGCAGTTTATTTTTTTTGCGTATTTCTTCAACATTATAACCCACGTAGACATTGCCAACATCGTCATACCAGGCTGGAATGCGATGTCCCCACCAAATCTGGCGTGAAATACACCAATCCTCGATGTTATTCATCCATTCAAAATAAGTGTTTTTCCAGTTGTCCGGGGTAAATTTTATGTCACCGTTTTCTACCGCTGCAATGGCAGGTTTTGCCAGTGGTTCCACTTTGACGTACCACTGGTCGGTTAAATAAGGTTCGATCACCGCATTGGAACGATCACCGCGTGGCACCATGAGTTTATGCGGTGCTACTTTTTCCAACAGACCTTGTGCTTTCAGATCGGCAACGATTTGTTTTCGTGCAGCGTAGCGATCCAGACAGATATAGGCTTGTGGAATAATGTTGTTAATATCATCTTCATTATTGCGAATAGCGGCATTTTTGGTGAATATGTTGATCAGGCCACCTTCGGGCAAGTTGCGAATTTCACTTTGATTTTTATGACGTGTCCACACCAGGTAGTCATTAAAATCATGTGCCGGGGTGATTTTTACGCAGCCAGTGCCAAAGTCCGGGTCAACATGTTCGTCGGCAATAACCGGGATTTTTCGACCCGTTAGCGGCAGTTCAAGAAATTCACCTAATAAATAAGAATAACGTTCATCATTTGGATGAACCGCCACCGCGCAGTCGCCTAACAGGGTTTCCGGGCGAGTGGTGGCGACCACGACATGACCTGCTCCATTGCTACGCGGATAGCGCATGTGCCACATGTGACCGGACTCTTCTGTGGATAACACTTCTAAATCAGAAACTGCAGTGTGTAATACGGGATCCCAGTTAACCAGTCGTTTGCCACGATAAATCAGACCTTCTTCAAACAGGCGGACAAATACTTCAGTGACCGCTGCAGACATGCCTTCGTCCATGGTAAAACGCTCACGCGACCAGTCCAGTGATGCACCCATACGGCGCAACTGTTTGGTAATGGTAGTACCAGATTGCTCCTTCCATTGCCAGATTTTTTCAGTGAACTTTTCCCTGCCGTAATCGTGGCGGGTTTTACCTTCGGCATTAATCAGGCGTTCAACCACCATTTGCGTAGCGATTCCAGCATGGTCAGTGCCCACCTGCCATAAGGTGTTGTGCCCCTTCATGCGACGGTAACGCACCATGGCATCCATAATGGTGTCCTGAAAAGCGTGCCCCATGTGCAAACGACCGGTAACATTTGGTGGTGGAATCATAATGCAGAAGTTTTCGCATTCTGTTTCTTTATTGGTGGTGGCACATTGTGGGTCGGCGTTAAAATAGCCGTTGTTTTCCCAGATTGTGTACCATTTGTCTTCGATGGCCTGGGGGTTGTAGGTTTTTTCCATTGTGGACTCAGTTAACCAGATTTAAAGCGAGGAATTATACAACATGATGTTGTTGTATGCTGTGGTTGAATGTTCCCACAGGTTTCTTGCGGCAGGGTGTGCATGTTCTTTGTGCCCATGCGTTAATAGCCCAGTGTTAATTGTTGCATAAGTATTCGCAGTGTGCTTTTGAAACACGCCGTAAATATATCCCTATAGGCTTGACGGTAGCGTCCATGCTACCGACAGTTTAAAAAACACACTGCGAATATTTATGCAACAATTAATAGTCTGGTAGTAAAAAGCTGTTCTAGTTGTTGTTTTCAGAAGATGTTTCAGTCGATTGATAGTGGATAATTTCTTTAGGCAGTTTTTCTTTTAACGCCTGTTCAAGCAAAACTCGTAATTGTTGCTCTAACCTGGGCATTAGCTGTTTGACTATATCATCGGTGACGGATTGTATTGAAAGAGTTGTTTGTGGTTCAGCTTCAACTGTTTGCTTATCCGTCGTGTGGCATGGCTCTTCAATCACAGGCGGATCAATAGTTGAAGGTGTAGCGTTTTCTTCATCAGCAATGTTGTAGTTAATAAGTGCTGATTCAATACCATCTATTTCATCTTCAGCCACCTCTGCTGGAGTATAAATCTCAGCTTTGTTGTTGCCTTCATCTCCATTGTTTATATTATCAATTGTGCCTAATTGAGGATCTGCTTCTGAGTTTATTGTGTCTTCGATAATCGCATCGCTAATTGCCGTTTCTTCAACATTAATATTAGAATCTTCAGTGGTTAAATCGTTAGTTTCACTGGTAAATAAATTCAGATTGGTTTCTACGCTATAAGATTCATTATCAAGCATTTCATCGTTGTCAATGCTGAGATCAAAATCTATTTTTTCATTGTCATCATCCTCAATGACATCATCAAGAGTAGGTATCTTTCTTTCATCGAAGTTAGGCATTAGCAGTCTTCGCAACGGTCAAGCACATATTGTGCTAGCAGTCCGACGGGTCTTCCTGTCGCGCCTTTGTGTGAGCCACTCTTCCACGCGACACCGGCAATATCCAGATGTGCCCAGTTATATTTTTTGGTAAAACGAGACAGGAAGCAGGCAGCCGTTATGGTACCCGCACCTTTACCGCCGATGTTTGCCATATCGGCAAAGTTGCTTTTAAGTTGCTCCTGATAGTCGTCCCATAATGGCAGTTGCCAGCAGCGGTCGCCACTGCTTTGCCCGGCAGATAACAAATCATTCGCCAGCGGGCTGTGATTGCTGAGAAGACCAGCGGGGTGTGCACCTAGAGCAACTATGCAGGCACCGGTTAAGGTGGCGATGTCGATGACAACATCTGGCTCGAATTTTTCGGCATAGGTTAAGGCATCACATAAGATAAGACGACCTTCGGCATCGGTGTTTAATATCTCAATGGTTTGTCCTGACATACTGGTGACAATATCACCGGGGCGCGAAGCCAACCCATCGGGCATGTTTTCGACTGCTGGTATAATGCCAATAACGTTGACTGGTAGTAACATTTCGGCACAGGCGCTGATCACACCAAAAACACTGGCAGCACCGCACATGTCATACTTCATCTCGTCCATAGCTGCGCCCGGTTTCAGGCTGATGCCGCCGGAGTCGAAGGTGACACCTTTGCCAACAAATACAATGGGAGCCTGTTTGTTGTCGCCAGCCATGTATTTAAGGGTGATTAATTTTGCGCTTTCACGGCTGCCTTTGGAAACGGATAATAGTGAGCCCATGCCCAGTTTTTCCATGTCTTTTTCTTCCAGCACTGATGTTTTTACGTTTTTATGATGTTTAGCTAATATTTCAGCCTGTTTTGCCAGATAATCCGGTGTGCAAATATTACCTGGCATATTCCCTAAGTCTTTAGCCAGGTGAATACCAGCAGACACAGCCATGCCCTGGCGCACGGCTTTTTCCCCCCGCATTAACTGACCGCGCCCATTAACGCTGAAAATAAATTTTCTTAGTGGGCGGCGTGCTTCTTTTTTCTCAGATTTGAGCTGATTGAACTCGTATAAAGTTTCATCAATGGCTTCAATAGAGTGCTGGACTTTCCAGTTAATATCTTTTTGTTTTACCGGTATTTCGGTGAGGTATGAAGCAATTTCGGTGGCACCGCTGGCTTGCAGTCTCTTTACCATATGATTGTTTATTTTATAAAAAGTGGCGACATCAATGTTTTTCTCTTTGCCGCAGCCAATCAATAATACACGGTCACATAAGGTATTTTCAACATTATGCAATAACAGACAATTGCCCAAATCGCCTTCAATCTCACCGCGACGAATCAGGTTGGAGATGTAACCGTTACTGGCTTTGTCAATGATTCTGGCAGAGGCTGAAAGTTTTCTCGATGCGTATATCGGAATGACAACACAACCGATTCGCTGTTTTTCGGGGTTGCCACTTTTGACTGTGTATTCCATGGGAGCTCCATAAATATTATTTAATGCTTTGCTGTAGATTGTATGCAATTTATTGTGGTGGGGGTAGGGGTATGTTTGTTTTTTTAGGGCATATTCCCGTTATCTCCTGATTATTATCGTTTGTCAGACTTTTCAGGGTAAACTTCGTAGCTTGTTTCTATAATAAAAAATAACTTACATGGATTTACAGGATACACAGGATTTTTTGGCATTGTTAAATAGGTATAGTTTTAATAGTTTTTATTGCGTTATCTCAACGTGCTGTGGTCTATAAAAACTATACAGAATTGGCAATGCAGACTTTTTTATCCTGTGCATCCTGTAAATCCATGTAAAAAAGAAAAATTATCTATGTGCTAAATTTGTACCTCTGACACTTCCGTGTGGAACGAGAAAGAAAAAAGCAATGAAATTGACAATAATTGATAAGTATATTGCGAAAGAATTACTGACCGTATTTTTGTCAGTTTATTTTGTGTTGCTGATTATTGTGCTGAGTACGCAGGCGGTGCATTTATTAAGATGGGTGGCACAGGGTGTTATTCCTATAAGCGCATTTCTACCTTATCTAAGCAATAGTCTTTTTGAGTTTAGTGTTATCATGATTCCGCTTAGTCTGTTAATGGGCATAGTGCTTGCTTTTGGCCGGCTTTACAGTGATAGTGAAATGGCGGCAATAATGTCAGCGGGCATAGGTCCTTTGCAGTGGTATCGGCCACTTATGCTAATTGCTATTCCGGCAACATTTTTACTGTTTGTCTTGCTTGGTTTTGTGCAGCCGGAAATCAACTATCAACGTGATTTGCTGCATGCGGAAATTCGCAGCCAGGCGCAGATTGACACATTATCAGCAGGACAATTCAATCGCATCAGTAAAGATGGCGGTGTATTATTTTTAGAATCAAAACATAAAAATAGTAACAAGGAAAATAACAGTCAAACTTCTAATAAACCCGTTTCTAATAAACCCGCTTCTAATAAACTAGTTACTAATGTTTTTTTTCAGCAGCATCGTGAAAATACCAGCCATGTGGATTTAGCTGCAGGAATCAGCAGTTTTTATAATGAAGAGGGTCGTCGTTATATGGTAATGCATGATGGAGTGCATTATGCTGGCAATGCGGGCGATGCAAATTTTAATATTATAAAATATAAAGACTATGGCATTCATGTTGATAGAAAACAGGTGACCACGCATCGCTCGACAAAATCTAAAAATTTGGCTGAACTTTGGTCGTCAACAAACCCCAGGGATAAGGCTGAATTACAATGGCGATTCACCCTGCCGTTGGCAACGATTATTGTTGCATTCATGGCGCTGCCGTTAAGTCACTCTAATCCACGCAGTGGACGTTATGCCAAACTTGCCGTTGCTCTGATTGTCTATCTTTTGTACTCCAATCTTCTTGGTGTTGGTAAAACCTGGATCGAACAGGAAAAAGTGTCAGTGTGGATTGGTACCTGGTGGGTGCATATTATCGCTATCATTTTCACGCTAATTTTACTTCAGTACAAAGGTTATCTAAGTGGTTTAAGACGAAAGCCGCTTAAGTTGCCATGACTAATAAGGTGTTCTCCGTTGGTTCTTGATCGTTATATCGCAAAAACAGTTATTTCGGGCTGCGTACTTGCCAGTTTTGTGATGTTGTCGATATTTGTTTTTATTGATTTTATAAGGCAGCTAGATGATGTTGGCAAAGGTGATTATGGTGTCATGCAGGCGGCTATTTATGTGCTGTTAAACCTGCCACAGCTTTTATATGAACTATCACCGTCAATATTGTTGCTTGGTGGTATTTTGTCCTTAGGTGCGTTAGCAGCAAATTCTGAATTAATTGTGATGCGTGCCTCCGGTATTACTATCATGCGCATTACCCGTTCTGTACTGCAAACGGGTTTTTTAATCGCTATTCTGGTCGCGATGCTCGGTGAATTTGTTGCGCCATCCGCCAGCAGAGAGGCAAAAACATACCGGACTCAGGCGATTGAGCAGAAACTTGTAGTGGGTGGTTTTGAAAACATCTGGATACGAGATGATAATCGTTATATTCATGTAAAAAAAATATTACCTGATCGTCAATTACAGCACATACATCTTTATGAGACGGATGACAGACAACAATTAAGTTCTGTGAGTTATGCGGAGCAAGCGCAATATATAAATCACCAGTGGGTACTCGGCAATGTTAAACGTTCAGAGCTATCCGCTTCAGGTGTAAAAACCACTTATAAAGAACAGCTAATATTAAAGAGGCTTGTTTTGTTAGAACTGTTTACAGTATTGGAGCTTGATGCGAAAGACATGTCCGCAAGGGAGCTGCTGACTTATAGCCGTTATTTACAGAATAATAATCTGGACAGTGGTGAATATCTGTTGTCATTCTGGATAAAAGTCTTTACCCCGTTAACCGGT
>CAZALW010000111.1:0-9341 GCA_964485705.1 uncultured Thiotrichaceae bacterium | reverse complement strand
GTGTGGCTGCTCGTATTCGTTACTCATTCCGTTCTCCGGTTAATTCAGTCGTTAGTGTTCACTTCGGCGGTTTCAGCTTGTGCCGCCTGCACAGTGCGTCCTCAATTAATACCGCTGCTGATTCATCCTGTGCACGTATCCACTCGACGAGCCAGTGCGGTAGCTTGTACCCAACTGGTATTTTAACTAAGCGAGGGTCGCTAGGCTTTCGCCCGGCTCCCTCTCTTTTTCCGCCTGCATTACTCAAAGTTCAATCTCATAAATATCAAAGTATTCTTTCCATGAAAAACAACTACCATTTTTACAACTTCTGAAAAAACTATTAAATAAATTAGTAACTTTTTCAAGAACATTTTTTGTTCTTTTAGTCATCACCCTGCCCGTTCTGTAGCAGTGTATAACTCTTAAAATGTCGTTTTGGGATACTTTGCACCGTTTCATTTCAATCTCGAAATCAGATACTTTTTTACTACGCCATTTCGCTTTTTGCTGTGCATCTTCATCGAGTAGCTCTAATATTTCAGCACTGTATTCTTCAGCTAGTTGTAGCGAAATCTCGCCATTTTCGTACATTTGTCTGTATCTTTGTGTAAGCATAATATTTTCCTCTTTTTGGGTATTGGCTTTTCCTCAACCTCTGAATATAGTATAGCTAATAATCATATAAAGGTCAAGCCCTAAATCAAAACAAATCACACTAACAAGTAAATTAATCCGACACAAAAAACGTGCGGCTTATTAAAAATCGTTATATTACTTAGTATTAACTTTTTCCATGCAGCACTTAAAACCAGCATTAAATTCCTTTAACTGATTTTCATAAAATTCTTTTGCATCACCACCGGAATTATTTGCACATTCTTTTAAATAAAATCCGCCAATCGTATCTGTATAGAAACTCTCAATTTCTTCATCTGTAAATAATTTCATCTTTTCACCTAATTAAAAATATAACAATCAATTTAAATCGGACTCCGCTACGCTACGCCGTTTAATTGGGCGTTATGTGTTTTTAGTGTTTGCTTTATACAGTTCAATTGCTTCATTGTATTGCCTGGTTAATTTACTTATTGAGCCTTCATCACCAGGTAATTCATCAATTACCACTAGTTCTTTGATGTAATGTTCCGATTCATTTAATGCGATCAAAACATCTCTTAATGCTTTTGCGTCTACTGTTAGAGTTTTCATTTTTTTACCTAAATAATTAACCATACACATAATAATAAAATAAACACAGACCGTTGGATACGCCGTGCCAATCAAGCAGGCCGTGCAGCGGCTGGTTATTCAAAGCGTTATATTCTCAATAACGCTCATTTGGCAACAAGTCTTGACTGTCCCATTCGTTAAGTACAAGCACTACACGAAATCCGTAATTTTGCTCTAGCGGCATCTGTATTTCATCAAGACGTTTATGCACATATTTTTCAGCTTCTTCGCGGGACTTAAATCCTTGGTGATATTCACCTTGGTATAACTCAACAACAGCGTATTTTTCTGTAGACATGGTTTTTTCCTCTATAATTAATAAAAAATATAACAATAAAATCACCCAGACCGCTGGATACGTTGTGCCACACTCACAGTTTGTGCGGCGGCTGGTTATCTAAAGCGTCATACAGCAGGTTGAGCAGGCTCAGTCGTTGTTTTTCTATTTCTGTTATGCTCATTATTGTCTCCACAGGTCATTAGCCAAATAAGTCTTGCTGTAAATGGCTGTCGCCATTACTGGCAACGATCATCCGTATGTATCGGTCACTGCATTTATAATGCCTGGCAAGATCAAAGGTGCTGCTGCCGCTGGCTTTTGCCTGTTTTATGGCGTCTATTTTTGCCAGGTGCAGGGCTTTGTGGCATCTTGCTATCCATATTTCTTCGTTTTTATAGGTGGCGACCAGTTTTTCAAAGGCGGCTTCACCGATGGCGTTATGCAACCAGTGCTGTTGTGTGACCTCACCAGGTACACACAGGCTGATGCCGCCGCGTTCCTGCACGATTGCTTGTGTTGCGCTAACGCCAACCACGTCAATTAATTCTTTGATGCTCGGTGGCAGGTGGTCGTTGTATTTTTCGCTGAGGTCTATCATTTTTTATGCTGCTTTACTGCGAGTAAGGTACTTTTTTTACTGGTTAAATGCTGTTTAAGCCACGCTCTGGCGGTGTTTTTCTGCTCATCACTGAGGCTGTCGGCAAATACGCCCAGGCTGTTTTTGGCACTGTGGTATAAGTACACAACATGCGCGTTAATGGCTTGCTGGTCGTTAAGGTCCGGGGCGTTTTCGTGTTTCATTGCTGGTTAAAATAATCGTGTAGCAAGGGGTTGTGTTGCAGTTTTCGTATTGCGCGTTGCTCTATTTGCATAATAACAGTACTGCTGCAGCCGCATACTTCGGCTATAACTGCACGGGTTAGTTGTTGACCGGATTTTTTATGTTTTATCAATGCCTCCAGGCCGACATCAATGCTGTGCTTTGCGCATCTTTTTATCACTGATGGCCTCCTGTATTCACGCCACGTTTTTTCTGGTCGTAGACAATGGCGGCAATAATTTTGCTCAGTTGTTCTGAGGTGCACCATTCAAAGCGTTCGACATTAAACATGTGTTTTGCGATGCCATCGCCATATTCTTCTCTTTTTCCATCGGCGATTAACATGGCGTTGATTTTGGCTATCTGTTTACGTTTGCTCTGCGCTGGTGTCGGACGTTTTTTGCGTTTAAATACCGCACCTTTGCTTTTTAAATGCTTTATAAAGGCGTCTAGCCCACGCCCGTCAAGGTCTTTGGCAGAACGTACCTGGCAAACAGTCCACAGCATTTGCCGATAGGTATCGTCATCGAGCTTTAGCTGTTTTTTGGCTATGTGGATTTTTGCCAGTGCCTGGTGGTTAGTTTTCATGACTCAGGATGTCGCTCATTTTTAATGTGTGACGCTCTGCTATGCTGTAAAGCTCCATAACCAGGGTTTTATCTGCTAGCTTGTCTTTTTTGTTGTTTTTGCTGGCTGCCATGGCGCTGGTATGGGTGTCCAGCGATTCGGCAGCGGCTTCTATGATTGCTATCTCTAATGTATTTAAACTCATGTCTCTCTCCTGGCCAGGTTCTCAGGCGACTTCTGCTTCAGACTCTATTTTTTCCGCTTCTTTTAACAACGCTGTGACGTATTTGTCCACTGTTGAGTCGGTGGTTTTTATCACTACCTGATCGCCGGTTTGCTCTACGGTCACGCCTATTTGACGTAATTCGGTCGCGCTCAGGTTGGTTAGTGCGGCTTTAATTGGGGTCTGGCTTTGTTTTACCAGTGCGTCAAATTGCTCTGGTAATTTTTTCGCAATGAGCTGGCAGGTTTTATCCTGGTCATTAACTACAATAACGCCTTTGCCTTTGTTGATGCCAACACGGACACCGCTGATTATTTTGGTGCGCGGTTTGTTGAACAGGTCAGGATGGGTTTCGATCAGGCCGCTAAGCCTGCCATGTGCGTTACCGACAGTACGCACCGCAGAGCGGATACCTCGTAAATGTTCGCGCTGCAGCTGTTCAACATCCGTTTTTAAATTACTTACCCTCTCAGTTAATATCTCACGAGCATCGGCGTAAATTTTAGTGGCTTGTTCTATCTGTAATAATGGTGTGTTCATGGTTGTTTTACTCTCTATATATGTATTAGCAGTGATGCTTCTGGCGTTCGTCTTTTTCTATGTCGTCAAGTGTTTTCTGTTCTGCCTGGTAAATTAACCAGGCAGAACAGATAGCCAGTCCAAACCAGATGATTAATAAAACTGTTAATGTGCTCATGCTGCACCTCTTACTATCCAGTTGATTTCGCATTGATTTAAACTGCTGGCGATAATGCGATAGCGACCACTCTCATCACTACCACGGATTTTGGCCGCACCATCAAGCTTGTTGCAGTGCCCGGTATGTTTTAGCCATATACGCGGTGTGCGGTGTTTTTTGCAGATGATTTTCTCCACCTCGCAGCCCATGTCTGACAGGGTTTGCACTGCCTGGTAGATATCAGTGCTGTCGCGCAGGAAGTTCCTGTTTTGTTCTTTAAATAAATTTTTAATATTATTAAACATGGCTTTAAACCTCACCGCCCAGATCTTTCCATGCGGCTCTTATGTGCTGTACTTTGATTTCCAGCCCCTGGCTAAACATAGATGCCAGCCTGAGCGTTCTGGTGACACCGCGTAGTGCACCGGGGCGTTTGGCTATTTCGCTAAGCAGATGAAGTTCTTCTTTGCCCTCTATCTGCCAGGCGTTTGCCAGGGCGCGGATGTCGCCAGCACTAGCTTTATTTAAACGCAAGCCTTTACCTATGCGACTGAATAACTGTGCAAATTCAGCCGCACGTCTGCCGCCTGTAAGCTGGGTGTAGATGATTTCATTACCCATCAGGGCAATACCGGTTTCGGTGGCATCCTGTATGTACTGCACGCTGTGCAGGGCGCTGTGGTTTAAGTGCTGTGCCTCATCAATAATTAATAACCCGCTGGTGTCGCTGAGCCGTTCGATGATGACGTGTTCAAGGTCATCATTACGGCTGATGATGCCGGTTATACCCAGGGTGCGGATGATGCGACGTAAAAAGCCACCCACTGAAGAGCTGGTAGGACTCATGGTGGCTAGCCATACATTGGGGTGGTGTTTTGCGTGATGTTTTGCAGAGCTGGTTTTGCTTAGCCCGGCACCACCGATGATGTAGCTGAAACCACCCTCCATCTGTGTAAAACGCAGGGTATTAAGCACTTTTTTACTTGTGGTGCCATCAAACCACTCAGGTGCGCTGGGTAAGGTGTTGGTAATGCTGCGACGGTCGGCACGGGACAATAACCAGCGCTCTAACTTGACTTCCAGCTTGCTATTGTCTCCAGGGTATTTGCCTTGTAGCCACTGGTTAAGCTTGCTGCCGGTGCTGGTTTTAGACAACCCGGCTTCTTTAGACACTTCACCTTGAGTCAGGCTGTAATCGGCTATCTCACGCTTAACCTTGTCTAGCAATTGTTCTGTGTGATTCCCGGGCATTTCACCAGGCTGGGTTTTATCTATATGTATAATGTCTGCTGCTTTCATCTGTTATACTTCCTTTGCTGTTTTGGTCTTTTGACCATTCATCGGTACTAACGGGTGGCTGCCCGTTAGTGCTTTTTTATATGTGTTATTCCAGTAGCGGTTTGGGGCGATTCGCCCATGCGGCATCCATAAAAGTGTCGAAGTTGCCCAGTAGCTCGTCCACTTCATCTTCCTTTTTTTGTAACGGAAAATTACCTTGAATTACGTCTGTGCTGTCTTCAGCCGCTATTTGCGCCTGCTCAAGCGCGGGCGTGGTGTAGATTTGGGTTTTTGCTGGGAATGCGGTGATTTTCGACGACTGTTCTATACGGTGGTTAAGCACCACTTCGGCAATGTTTTCCACCACGTATTGCTTGTTTACTTTGAGTTCTTTGGATAGCTCGCTCATACGTTTCTTTTGTGCCACTTTTGCTGCAATGGCCGCTTCCTGGCGTGATATACCAAGCAGTTGATGACAAACCATAACGCCGATATATTCGCCTTCTACATAAGCGTACAGCCGCCCAATATCCTGTTCGTCGTACTTTAGAGTGGCTTTTTTGCCGATATGGGTTGCAAAGTCTTCATTGAAATAATTGTGCCGATTAAAGCGTATGCCTTTTTTGACGATGCTGCGCTTTTTGGCGTACTCACATAAGAGCATGTCCAGCGCACCCATATGATGTATAACATTGGTTACGCCTGTGTACGACAGGGCTTTTTCAAACGGCGACAGCCCCTCAAGACCACGGTGCTCACTCCTTTCGTAATAATGGTCTGTCCATTTATCCAGTATTTCTTGTAATTGTTCTGAGCTCATGGAAACTTCCACCACCTCGCCTTTTTTCATAATGCGTTCGCTAAAACTTTTGCGAGCCTCAATAACTTTGCGATCACCCACGTTATGCCCGATAAAGCCCGGCAGTAAGTTCAAAATACCGTGGCTCATGGTACGCATAGCGCGCTCTATAGTGCCTTTTTCCTCGGATGCAAACGGGATGCAAACCTGTTGTTTTATTTCAAGCTCATTTAATGCCAGACAGAACTGCTCCGACACATAATCTTTACCGTTGTCGGTTCGTACCATTTCAGGCACACCCCAGTCGAGCAGTGCGCGTCTAAACACTTGGCACACGGCCATTGCGGTTGATGTTTTTGATACGTAAAACTTCAGACGACGACTAAACATGTCAATCACGCCCACGACTGAGTGCCGCCCGTCTGTTAGCAACCAATCACCAGGGGTGCTGTCCAGTTCCCACAACTGGTTAAGCCGTTCGATGCCGTCAAAATGCGACCCGGCTGCAGACATATACACGTTTTTCCATTTGTCAGGGCTACTCACCATAGCCCATAACTGGGCGTTGTCTTTCTTCCAATCGGTTAAAAAGGCGGTGATTCGGCGCTCACTCACTATGTTTAAATTAGGGTGTTCTGCACCTAAGAACTCTTTAATCGCTCTGCCAGTAACTTGCGGAAACTTAACCAGCGCGCCCATTACAATGCGGAATAAGCCAGGGGTCTTCGATATTTTTGTTTTTCCTTTGTTCTTACCGTGACCATCAGCCAGCCCCCAGATGCCGTGGTCATCATATTTGTACTTCCAGTTTCTCAAGGTGCCAACGAATAGCGTCTGCATGCCATAACGCCAGGGTATGTAGGATGAAACTGCTTCAGGCAGCGTTATCTGGCCATTATTAACGCGCTCACAATAAATTTCCCACGCTGCGTTTTGCGACATCCTTTGCTCTCGAGTCAACGCAAAACTACCAAACAGCATGTGTTTTCTGGCGTATGCCCGTTTGCGTTTATTGTCATCTTTGGGTAAACGATTAAACTTAGCGCTACACTCCTGTTTGTGCCGCCGTAGGTCAGCCTCATTTTTCTTTATTTCCTTCTGTTTTTGGGCAAACGTCACATCTATTGAACGCGCTAACGCGTCGGCTTCAGCCTGTTCGGCCTGTGCGTTGATTTTGGCAAGCTCTTTTTGAAAAGCCTTCTCCTCTATCCAGTGATCGATGGCTTGTTGCACGTCTTTTGGCAGGGCGTCGTAGAGGTAGAGTTTGACACTTCCACCACGGCGTTTTTCGGTGCTGTGGACTTGCCAGGGGGGTTCGGCTGGTCTGGTTTTTGTGGCTTTGCGGCCTTTTGTTGCGCGGATATAAGCATTTTGTCGTTTAATACCAAGCGCATCAACAATATCAACAACACTGTAAAGACGTAGTTCACTCATAATCTTTCCTTGTTGTCTGATCGTTTTTTATCTCGTCCATATGTTTAAATTTAGCTCCTACCCATAAAAAATATGCCATTTCTCCTGCATGGTTAACTGCATCTCCGTATTCGTGTCCATACAGGCCTGAACATATATAATCGTGTGCCCACCAGCCTAATAACCAGCCAGCTTTTCCAGGTTCATCAAGGCGTAATAAATGGCCTTGGTGCCACTTAGGATTATCAGGCAAGCCATGCGGGCACTCTGTGTATTGCATATCATCCCCCGCACCCCGCGCTCCTTCTTGAAACGAAACAATAAACTCATGATATAAATCATTTACTGGTAGAATAAAGCGGTCGATTTTTCTCATTTACGTTTCTCCAGATAGCGTTTAAGGGCAATTTTTTGTTGCTTTAATTCGGCTTCCATTTGCTCCACCCGACCCAGTTCGGCAAATAGGGCTTCATCACCCACAAGTACCTCACAACCTCGTACTTTTGCCAGCAAATGCGTCAAACAAAACGAACCGGTTGCTACCTCAAAAGCAGCGGCATACCGAAATGGAAAGTTATGGTCAGCGCGACTCTCAGCGGTATAGGCATCCAGCATGTGTTTGGATATTTCACGGCCCGTTAACCGGCTCATTTCAGCAGCCACTTGCCAGCGGTCGTGGTCGCAATGTTTTAATGCGTCACTTAATGCATCACGTAACGGTATGTCCATATCCAGATTGCCCGCATTGGGTGCGTCTGCATGGGGGATATCAAACATATCCAGAGTTAAGGTGTCGCGAATCCGGGCAGCCATTGTCTATTCAGCCGCCCCATCTTTTACATTGATTGCTTTTTTTAAACTGTTATTATTAGTTGACTTATTAACGGCTCGATTACGTTTATGTGATGGCGCACCACCAATCCCACGTAAGGGGCGGCGGTGGTCATAACGGCTAGGCCAGATGTCCTCGGGTTTTACCCCAATGCAGTCAGCAATAATCCTTTCCATTTTTGGGTAAGGTCTTTGGATTGCGCTTTTAACGGTATGCACAGAATAACCACTATTAAATGACAGTTTACGCAGTGTAGTGCCAGCTTTACGCACACCTGCGACGATGTCGGCGGGGTGCCAGTCTTCGTTTAGATTGGCTTTTTTTGGTTGTGTATTTGTATCCATAGGTTTATATAGTACGCCTATATTTTTAGATGGTCAACTAAAAATATAGGCGTGACACTTAAATAATATCTAGATATGTATGCAAATACTTATATATATATATGTATCAACGACTTAATTAAGTGTCATGTGCTTTTTTACATGACAGTTTCGAGGTGAAATAAAGTGTCATGTAAAAAATTAGGTGATGTATTGCGTGACTGGCGTAATAACTCTGGCATTGGCTCAATTAAAGAAGCGTGTAGTAATTTAGATGTGAGTAACGCCACTCTTTCTAATTATGAACTAGGAAAAGCATTGCCCGACGTAGATTACTTGGCGATGTTTGCAGAAAAGACCGGGGCAAGCTTCAACGAGCTGCTCCAGCTGCGTCTTGCAAGCGGCAAAAACGAAGCCGCTAGAAGGCTGGCAACAACGATAAAATTTGAAGAAAAACAAGAAGTTAAAGAAACTGAAATAGAACAGCTAAGAGCAATGTTTAAAGACCACGTGCTGGGTCAATTAATAGAGTCAGCGGTTGAAATAGCAGAGAAAGTACTGGAAGAAAGCGGCAAAAAACTACCGCCACACAGAAAAGCAAGATACATAAAAGGCTGCATCGACATCTTTAGAGAGCTGCCAGAAGACCAACGCAGCACCCGAGCGCCAAACTTCTTCAAGCATCTGTTTCAAATAATTACATCAGTCAGCAGTAATTAAATAACTACTAAACATACCTAAAAACACACTTTAAACGCGAAAACTACTCGTCTGAAGATTTTTCAGGTTATTCCATATCAAATACAAGCGAACCTCTCAAAACCCACGCTATACATGGGTTTCAGTAGATCGTATCCCATGCTAGTGGATGTGTTCCCGCATCCCACTCTTTCACAATACATATGTCCCCCCACA
>CAZALW010000110.1:6654-9444 GCA_964485705.1 uncultured Thiotrichaceae bacterium | reverse complement strand
CTTTAAGTCGTTTTTTAGAGCAACCTATGGACTTTCAGTCCATAGTGGTTGAGTTGCGTTCATTCGCGGACTAAACATTTTTTAAGTTATTTAGAAGGAAGTTTACAAAAACCCTGCGGTGGTACATCAAGAGCACTGTTGAATTTGCTGGATAAATTCTGGAAAGCGATCAGCCCGGTCAATTCCACGATTCCATCCTCATCAAAGAATTCCTTTAGTCTTTGTATCAACTCATCGCTTACCTGCTGATCTGAATAAGTAACCGCTTCGGTATATTCAAGAACCACTTTTTCTTTATCGTCAAAAAGGTCATTTTCTTTCCATTGCTCAAGTGCTTCGACTTTATCCATGGAACCAGCACGTTTTGACAGGGTGGCAGAATTGATGTCAACACAGAAGTGACACCAGTTGATTTGGGATACACGTACCGTAACCAGTGAACGTAGAATGGGGTCTAATGGCGAGCTTTTTCTATCCAGAACCCCGTAAAGTACGGCCACTGCTGCAAATAGCTTAGGCACTCTTCCCCAGAGCAAACCGGGTTGAAGGACTGCGCCATACTTTCTTTTTTGATTCCAGAAGAAAGGTCGTAGCAGCCAGGGATATTTTGTTGTGTGTTTGACCGAAACTCTCATATTTTTCCTGATTGAGTAGTGTCATAAGGATGTGGCGTTTGCGAACCAAAGGATGGAGTAGTGGTGCAGGGATGCACCGTTTACGAACCTAAGGATGGAGTAGTTACACTTACACCTAATCCTGACTGGTATTAGAGAATAGAAATTAACCTTGATTACTGCTTTGTTCAGTAACATCAATATATAGTTTTAGCCGCTGGCCAGGTTGAATGTATTTGCCTTTAATCGTGTTCCAGCGATGCAGATCTTTTACATTAACGCGATATTTGCTGGCAATGCGAGATAAAGAGTCGCCGTTTCTAACAGTGTAATGAATCGATTTAACAGTACTGTTTGGGTTATGTGTGTTTGCTGTTCTGCTGCTAGCAATGGATGTTGAGGTTTTTGGCTTTGAGTGAACCCAAACCACCAGTTTTTGTCCTTTTTTTAATGGGTCTTTAATCGCCATATTGTTCCACTTGGCCAGCTTGTGCATATTAACCTTATATTTTCTGGAAATTTCCCAAAAGCTTTCACCGTTTTGAACAATATGGGTAAACCGTGTGCTACTTTTGCCGCGTTTTTTATTTTGTATTGTTTGCAAACGTTGTGCTGAAGATAATGTGTAACTGTTTTTGTTTTTGCTGGCAACAGGGATCAGTAAATGTTTTCCCTGGCGAATATTATTGCCACGTAGGTTATTAACTTTTCTTAAGTGTTTTACTGAGGTGTTATATTTCAGTGCAATATGACTTAAGGTTTCGCCAGATTTGATTTTGTGCCTTGACCAACGTAAATGTTTATCAGCAGGCAATGATGCATAATTTTCTTCAAATATTTCTGCCGAATGAATGGGCAGCAATAATGTGTGCGGGCCATCAGGATCGGTTGCCCAACGGTTAAAGCCCGGGTTAAAGTTATACAGTGTTTTCAGATCTATTTCGGCAAGTTCAGCGGCAAGAGCCAGATCAATTTGAGCGCTGGTGGTAACCTGTTTAAACCCCGGCTCATCTGTAATGCAGCTCAGGGTGATGTCGTATTTTTCTGGATTAGTGATGATTTCTTTTAGCGCGAGTAATTTAGGCACGTATGCGCGGGTTTCTTTAGGCAGTTTTAAATGCCAGAAATCAGTCGGTTTGTTTAATTTTTTATTGCGTTTTATGGCTTGACGAACCGTTCCCTGACCGGCATTGTAAGCCGCAAGTGTCAGTAACCAGTCACCATTAAACTGTTTATTTAATATTTCAAGATAATTGAGTGCCGCTTGTGTAGAGGCATAAATATCACGTCGTCCGTCATACCACCAGTTTTGTTTTAAACCATAGGCGCGCCCGGTTGAAGGGATAAATTGCCAGATACCTGCAGCGCGCCCATGGGAATAGGCAAAAGGTTGAAATGCACTTTCTACTATAGGTAAAAACACCAGTTCGGTTGGCAGATTACGTTTTTCAGCCTCTTCTAAAATGTAATAAAGAAATGGATCGGCACGTTGCATAACGCGTTGCATATAGTTGGGGTAGCGGGCAAACCAGTTGATTTCTGATTTGATTTTATTGCGTAAAGACGGGTGTTCAATATCCGATGGTAATGCAAACCCGGCGCGAATACGTGGCCAGATACTGAATGTCTGTTCAAGGTTCAGGTAAAGCTCTTCAAAGCGATCGAATTCAGTATGATCAATTTCTATAGTCGGTGAAATTAAAGAGGCCTGAATCGACTGATAACCTGATTGATAACTCGATTGATAAGCGTCAACCAACGCAGGTGTCTTAGATTCTGCGGTGACGTTGGCCTGTCTGGTTTCATTGCATGCTGTAAGCAGGAAAATGCCGCATAGCGTGAAAATGAATTTAATAGTAGAGTGAGATAAGGTATTCAAAATTAAGTTATTGTTTATTATTATCAGTCTGGTGGTTGGTTTTGCGTTACTCCTTTGCATCCATGCGGCTGTGGCATACGCTATAATATCGCTACATAAAATTATAGTGGTGATTCGTAACTTATACTCAGCGAGTAATAATTTACACTGTATTGCTCAAATTGCCCCTGATATTTGTCAGTTTAGGGCGGAAATGGCACTGCCATCCATGGCTCTGTGCGAAATACTGCCCATCCATGGATGGTAATTGTGAGTTTACATGTGTAAACACTGCATTTTTCAACGCAGAAGAACTTT
>CAZALW010000110.1:0-6554 GCA_964485705.1 uncultured Thiotrichaceae bacterium | reverse complement strand
GGTAATTGTGAGTTTACATGTGTAAACACTGCATTTTTCAACGCAGAAGAACTTTATGGAAAAAGTTTTCGCGTAAGCCCTGAAGGGGTAAGCTAAGTAGTTACGATGGTTCCATAATCTAAATTGTACAACATCAGCGCAGAAACAGACCTATATGAGCGAAAAAATTGTAAAAATATATACCGATGGTGCTTGCCGTGGCAATCCAGGGCCGGGCGGTTGGGGTGCCAGTTTACGTTTCAATGGTCAGCAGAAAGACTTGCATGGTGGCGAAACAAAGACCACCAATAACCGTATGGAACTGATGGCAGTGATTCAGGCACTGGAATCATTGACCCGCCCCAGTGCCGTTAAAATTTATACTGATTCTAAATATGTGCTGGATGGCATGACGAAATGGTTACCAAACTGGAAAAAAAAGGGCTGGAAGACCGCCGCCAAAAAACCGGTTAAAAACGTTGAATTATGGCAACGGCTAGATGCGGCAGTGCAGCTGAATGAGGTTAGCTGGCAGTGGGTTAAGGGTCACTCGGGAGATGTAGGCAACGATTATGCGGATATGTTGGCGAATCGTGGTATTGATGAGATGCAGAAAAAAACAGTGAATAGTTAATAGTGAATAGTGAAAAACAAGCGAATAATCGGCAGATCGTGCTTGATACGGAAACCACTGGCTTAGAGCCTTCGCAGGGGCATCGTATCATTGAAATTGGTTGTGTGGAGATGATTAACCGGCGTTTAACGGGTAATAATTATCACCAGTTTCTACAGCCGGATCGAGAGATTGATGAGGGTGCGCAGGCGGTTCATGGTATCAGTAATGAGTTTCTTACCGACAAACCGCGTTTTTCTGACATTGTTAAAGACTTTATTGACTATCTCGATGGTGCAGAGTTAATCATTCATAACGCACCTTTTGATGTTGGCTTTATTAATCATGAATTAAAATTAGTCGGTGCAGAATACGGCAAGGTAAGCACGTATTGCAGTGTTATAGATACCCTGGTAATGGCACGTAAAAAACGTCCGGGTAAAAAAAATAACCTGGACGTATTATGTAAAGAGTATGAAGTAAATAACGCGCATCGTGAATTACACGGTGCTTTGCTGGATGCCGAGTTGTTGTCGGAAGTTTATTTACGAATGACTGGTGGGCAGAGTACGTTGTTACTCGATAGTGAAGATGGTTCTATTGTTCAGGCTGGTTTATCGGTAATAAAAAAATTGTCAGCAGACAGAAAACCGATAAGAATTATTAAAGCCAGTGTTGAAGAACAGCAGGCGCATCAGGTAATTGTTGAAAAGATGGGGCGAGAAAACTGGTAGCTCGTCACATTGGACAAGACAATATCAGGTCAAATTAAACATTTGATGTTTTGCATAACTCAAAAGAGGGATGACTCATGTATCTTATTACCAATCGTGCAATGTCAAAAGCCAGAAGCTTAAGAGCATTTGGAAAAACGCCAAATCCTAAAGGGCCGAATGAACTTCTTATGGTCAATGTAGAGAAGTCCGGCAGTGGCTGGAAAGTAGAACCGGTTATTGATCGGCTGTCGGTAAAGACAGTAAAAGCGTTGAAGTTAAAGTATTCACTGGATATTGATGTTGCAGCTCCCTGGCATGGTAGTCTTAAAATTGCCTGTGACCTGTTTGAGCAAGCGCGCTCTAAAAACAAATCGATACTCTTTTTTGTGCATGGTTATAATAATGACGTTGCCGATGTATTGAAAGCCGCTCATGAAATTGAAGTCCTATATAACGTCATTGTTGTTCCTTTTACCTGGCCGGCTAATGGTGGTGGAGCAATTTCTGGGACAGCGTCATATTTGAGCGATAAATCAGATGCCCGGGCTTCTGCTGGCGCGTTAAACCGTACAATAGGAAAAATACAGCAATATCACCTTATGCTTTCGCAATCATTAAAACTGCGACACCAGAAGGCCGCTTGTAAGAAACACCCTGACAACCCTAATGCCGCCGCAACGCTTTATACAAGACTGATGGAAAAAGATTGCTCAGTAAAAATCAGCCTGCTCTGTCATAGCATGGGGAACTATGTGTTTAAGCATACACTGTCCACAAGTGAGAACGCGACGTCGAAGTTAGTTTTTGATAACGTTTGTCTTGTTGCGGCTGATGCCAATAACGCAAATCATGTTAGTTGGGTGGGTAAGCTTGATGTCCGTAATAGAATTTATGTCGTCATTAATGAAAATGATTCCGCACTCAAAGCGTCCAGGATTAAACCCGGAAAAGAACAAAAAGCGCGATTAGGTCATTACATCAAACAACTAAATAGCCCGAATACCGATTATATTGATGTGACAGATGATGAGCATGTTGATTCTGAACATACTTATTTTAAAGGCAGAGCAGTGCAAAAAAATGAAAAATTAAAGGCACTCTTTAACCAGATGTTTAATGGCTTGTCTATTGAGGAAATGCTTATATACCAGGCTGAAAATAACACCTATAAACAATAGGCAGCTAGAAAAAGTGGACTGTTGTCTGGCATCCTCTATAAGCTTACTAGCCCTGATGTAATTAGAGATTGCCTAACTTGAGTTTTTATCTATCATTGTGAAAAGATGATCTATTGGCAATAGACTATGTATTTTATTTTTGTTTGATAGTAAGGCAGTGATGTATATTCGACTGAGATAAAAAACATGACAAAATAGTTTGTCAAGAAGAGAAATTATCATGGCAATTTTTAAACAAATCGATCCTCGCATTTCTCATTATGATCATTTTATCGTGCATTGTACCGCAACCAAAATCAGTCAAAAAAATATTGATGCTCAATGGGTGGATAAGGTGCATAAAAAACGTGGCTGGAGTGGCTGTGGTTATCATGCCGTTATTACTCGTCAGGGTGTTTTACAGATGCATGATGATGGTTTTCCTACCCGATCAGTAGAGAAAAAAGGCGCGCATGTTGGTGGCTGTGGCCCGGGCTGGAATAAACGGAGTTTTGGCGTTACCCTTGCCGGCGGGCTTGATGCAGCAGGTAAACCCGAGAATAACTTTACCGCTAAGCAGCTTAATACACTAGTTCGACTGATCAAAGCCTTTTTAAAGTCGCATGAAAACCCAGATAACATGACCATCATGGGGCACCGCGATCTTATCAAATTAACCTTTTCTTCCCCTAAAGCCTGTCCCTGTTTTGATGTGGCAGCGTTTCTCGTCAAATACAAGATTCATGATGATGAAGATGCCGAAACAAATGATACCTCTACTTCACCGTTAGCCATTCCTGTTACGTATAAAGTAAAACGAGGCGATTCATTGTGGAAAATTTCATCAACGTTTGGCATATCAATTGCTGCATTAAAAGCTGCCAATGGACTAAGCAGTGACATCATACATGCTGGTCAGGAATTGATTCTTCCCGTATAAAAAGTTGTGAATAGCTCACGTGTGCTGCCAAGTGTAGTTGTGGGTGGCTTGACATGCCAGAAAGATGGTACATGGCAATAATTGATAAAAGCTGAAGAGTCCGGTAGCTTTTAACGGATCTTTAACGTTCTGGCTTTTTCTCTTTGCCAGTCCCGTTCTTTAATTGAAGCACGTTTGTCATGTGCTTTTTTACCTTTGGCCAGGCCAATATCTATTTTCACCCGGCCATTTTTTTTCCAGAACAGGGCGAGTGGAACCAGAGTGAAGCCTTTGCGTTCAATCTGGCCGATTAATCGGTCAATTTCGTGCCTGTGCATTAAAATTTTTCGCGCACGAGTTGGGTTGGCGTGTATATGTGTGGAGGTGGTAATAAGTGGTGTGATGGTGCCGCCAATCCATTCCAGCTCACCATTTTTGGCAAAAATGTAGCTTTCATCAATTTGCGCTTTACCTGCACGCAGACTTTTTACTTCCCAACCCTCGAGAACCAGACCTGCTTCAAAATTATTTTCAATGCTGTAATCAAAACGGGCTTTTCGGTTGCGCGCGATGGTATTGTCGTTGATTCTTTTCTTTGGTTTTTTAGCCATGGTCTTATTGTTAAAAATCGAGTTTGCAAGTATAGGGTAGATTAAGCAAACTGTCATTGCTTTAAAAACAGGTTTGAAAAAAAGGCTGATAGACTGGAATCGCTCAGAAGCGGACATTCAAAGATCAAAAACATTAGTCCGCGAAGAACGCAAAAGACGCGAAAAAAAGCAAAAACAATAATAAATTTGTAGATGGTTCGTAGGTTGGGGTGAGGTACGAACCCCAACCTTGTATATTCTCTTCCAGGTCAAAACAACATTGACTGCATAAAAAGGATTTATGAAGAGGTGTCCTTTAAACTGGACAAACCCCGGAAGGTCGTCCCAACCTGAAGCCTTGAGCTTGTACGTAGATTGGCCTCCGCCCTCTTCGCCTATACCGTGGAGTATCTGAGGCCTTGGACTTACGTTCTTGAGCCTGTATTTGCAAGGTAGGTAGGCGATGGTGCAGGGTCGGAAACCGGGTTTTATTTTAAACTTTATGCAAGGGTGAATGCAATGGTAACAGCCGGTATTGATGTAGGTTCAAAAGAATTAATCATTGTTATTCAATCTCAGAAAAAGACGAGTAAACGCGCTACAATGCCCCTTGGTGCAGACGCTTCTGGAAAAAACAGAAATATCTTTTTTCGCGCTTTTTTCGCGTCTTTTGCGTTCTTCGCGGACTAATGTCTTTTAGCTTTTCCAACGTCTGCTATGTGTCGTTTATGTACTATCACTTTAAATCAGAAATATTTTTTTAAAATAGCTTGAGTCGGTGCTATAAATTGTTGAGAATAAGCAACAAAAAATTACAACATCATTATGGCTGAACAACGCACTTCAATTCATGGTCAATGGACCAATCGCACTGTCTTTATCCTGGCGGCAACCGGCTCAGCTGTCGGCCTGGGTAATATCTGGAAGTTTCCCTATATTGCCGGTGAGAACGGTGGTGGTACGTTTGTATTAGTTTATCTGCTATGCATTGCTTTTATTGGTGTTCCAATCATGATGGCTGAAATCATGCTTGGCAGGCGTGGACAACAAAGTCCTATCAACACCATGATGACGTTAGCCAAAGAAGAAAAGCGCAGCTCTGGATGGGTCTGGTTAGGCTGGATGGGTGTGCTTGCAGGTTTTTTAATTCTTTCTTATTACAGCGTTATTGCCGGTTGGGCGATGTCATACATTTTCCGAACCGCTGGTGGTGTGTTTGAGGGTGTTACTGCAGATGGTGTCAACAGCATATTTACCGAGCTGGTGAGTGACCCTGAGCGCTTACTCGCCTGGCATACATTATTTATGGTGATGACCATGATTGTTGTTGCCCGCGGGGTAAAGAGCGGTATCGAAAAAGCGGTTAGTTTTTTGATGCCCACGTTATTTGTTCTGCTTATTGTTATTGTGATTTATGCGTCGACAACAGGTCATTTTATGGAGGGGGTGCGGTTTTTATTTACTCCCGGGCCAATTGATGGCAAAGGCATCCTGATTGCTATGGGGCATGCTTTCTTTACACTGAGTCTGGGCATGGGTGCCATTATGGTATATGGCTCCTATTTATCGCGTGAGCATTCAATTGTACAGTCCTCTATTCTTATTGCCTTAACTGATACGGTAGTCGCCCTGTTAGCGGGTATGGCCATTTTTCCTATTGTTTTCGCCAATGGACTGGAACCTGGTGCCGGTCCTGGACTGATTTTTCAGACCTTGCCGATTGCTTTTGGTCACATGCAGGGCGGAATCCTGGTTGGTGTGCTTTTCTTCACTTTGCTGGTGTTTGCAGCCTGGACATCAGCGATTTCACTGATTGAGCCTGCTGTCGCTTATCTGGTTGAAAACATGGGTGTAACGCGTATTGCTGCAGCGGTATGGATTGGCATATTCACCTGGTTTGTTGGTCTGGGTACAGTGTTCTCTTTTAATATATGGAAAGAGAAAACCTTAACGATTCCTTACTTATTTGAGAACTTAACCTTTTTTGATACTCTGGATTATTTGACAGCAAATATTATGCTGCCATTGGGTGGTTTGTTTATTGCTATATTTGCCGCGTGGATCATGCGCAAACAATCAAGCAAAGACGAACTAAAGACCCATCCTGTGATATATAATATCTGGCGGATTTTAGTTCGTTTTGTCACTCCATTAGCGGTTATTGTTGTATTCTTAAAGGCTGTTGGTGCTATTTAGATAATTACTAATTACTAATTACTAATGAAGAGTTACGCATATTTAGATATTAATAAAATGTTTACAAAAAGTTGCAAAGTTAATAAAAAACCATAAACAAACTCAAACCAGCCTAATTAGTAATTAGTAATTAATTAAAATATGTCTCATATCAAGCGCAACGCACTGGTGCATTATTCACCGGCAGAAATGTATCAACTGGTCAATAATGTGGCTGACTATGCTTCATTTTTGCCCTGGTGTCGTTCATCCAGCGTTAAAAGTGAAAGTGAGACAGAAATGATAGCCAACATTGAAATTGCTAAAGGCGTATTAAATAAAACATTTACTACCCATAACCAGTTGCACAAGGATAAACGCATCGCATTGGAGTTAGTTGATGGT
>CAZALW010000109.1:0-9501 GCA_964485705.1 uncultured Thiotrichaceae bacterium | reverse complement strand
GGGCAAAAAAGCATGCCCACCCTACAATTACTATCAGAATACGATACTGCCACGGCTTATTGAGAAGCCCCTCAAGGCGTACCCGCCCACCCATCTACAAGTAACTTTTACAGGGCTTTATCACGATCTCGTTACCACGCACTGCGTGGTAACGCAGTGATTAACGCACCAGCGTTAACAGCTTATCACCTTAGCCTACTATTTTTATGTGTTGATACAACGCTGGTGCGTTTGCTACTACGTTACCACGCAGCGCGTGGGAACGAGGTCAAATCAACGAGTTACAAGTGGTTACTTAGAAGCTACGGTTTCGTGTTTTTATGCAGGATTTAGGTATGATGCTTGTCCTCTTTTTGTTTTACCGCTAAAAGAGCACCCCGCACCCCGCACCCCGCACCCCGCACCTCGCACCCCGCAAAACTCCTTTTTGTATTATCACTTTCGTTTTTTCTGTTTGCCTGTGGTAGTGATAATGATGGATTAACCGATACCACGCCACCTGTAGAGCCAACGGTAGATATATCAGCCACAAATAACAGTACGCCAACCATTAGCGGTACAGCCGAAGCTGGCAGTACCGTTAGCGTTGTTGTGGGTTATGCCAGCTACTCATTAACCGCAGATGACACCGGTGCATGGACACTGGATACCGCCACTAACCCGCTAAACATTGAGCAGGGTACAAGTTATATAGAACAGGGAGTCACCACCACCGATGCGGTGGATGGTGCTGGAAATGCCACCGTCAGCGGCACAGTTGATACCGCAACAGTGGGTGAATATACCCTCTCCTACAGTGCCACCGATGCCGCTGGTAATGCTGCCACTGCCGTCACCCGCACGGTCAATGTCACCGCTGATGTCACCGCACCGGTTATCACCGTTACCGGTGCTAATCCGCTAAACATCGAGCAGGGCACAACTTATACAGAACAGGGAGCCCCACCACTGCTGATGCGGTGGATGGAGCTGGAACAGCCGCAGGCACAGTTGATACCGCAACAGTAGCTGCATACACCATCACCTACAGTGCCACCGATGCCGCAAGTAATGTTGCCACCGAGGTTACCCGCACGGTTAATGTTATTGATGTCACCCCGCCTGTCATTACCATTAATGGTGAGAACCCACTAGATCATCTCCTCAACACCACGTATAGCGATGCAGGTGCAAGCGCAAACGATGCTGTTGATGGCACAATAATGGTGAACACCAATGGTACAGTAGATACTACCGTGCCAGGTGTTAATACAATTACCTATACCGCTATGGATACCTCAGGTAATGAAGCAACAGCAATCAGAACAGTGAATGTAGTAACCGTGTTGCTACAGCCACTAAACGATACTGGCATTAGCTTTGATGGCAATTACCCCAGTGGCAACAACACTACTTGCATTGGTGAGATCATCGCACAGTAGGACTGTAGTCACGGGCGAGATGCAGATACAGCATTAAGCAAAACAGGGGCAGGTCATGCTGGTTTTGACTTCACCAAACTCGATGCCAGTGGCACCCCATTGACAGATCAAACCCAGATTTATGCCACCACCCCATGGGCTTGTGTCAAAGACAACCACACAGGGCTGGTGTGGGAAGTAAAAACCCCGGCAGGCAGTACTGGTATCCACGATGCAAACAACAGCTACCGCTGGGGTGGCAAAACCGCCTTATTAACCGAGTCATGGGGCACGGTTTATATTGATTGGGACACCCTGGTTGATGGCAGTAACAATAACAACCTTTGTGGTTTTAATGACTGGCGAGTGCCGGCAAGGGAGGCGTTACAATCTATCGTCAATTTAAATAGCTCTAACCCTGCGATTGACGCTGATTATTTTCCTAATACGCAA
Source organism: uncultured Thiotrichaceae bacterium (assembly GCA_964485705.1). GTDB lineage: Bacteria > Pseudomonadota > Gammaproteobacteria > SZUA-229 > SZUA-229. The sequence goes on along the minus strand of CAZALW010000109.1, from coordinate 7,648 downwards.
TCAAATGGTTTTTGGTCATCCTCACCCGGTGCTGGCGGTAGCAATGGCGCGTGGCTTGTCAATTTCGATCATGGCTATGGCCTCATCAATAACCGCGGTGTCAGCGACCATGTTCGTTTGGTTAGAGGTGGACAGTAATTTTGCTTTTTTGAAAAAACAATGATGATTAAAAATTTACCCATTTGGCGAGATGCCAACCGGTTTTTACTAGCCATAGAAAAAACGGTTAAACAGTTCCCGCGTTATCACAAGTACACTCTGGGAACGGAGTTGCGTAATAACGCATTACAAATATGTAATTTAATCAACAGGGCGTGGCAGCAAAAACAGTATGCCATGGGTGCAGGGATGCACAGGAACGGTCAGCAATGTGAATTGTTGTTACAATTAAAAATACTGATAGATGAGGTTAAAATCCAGTTGCATCTGGCAAAAAAATTACAGGCAATCAAACATTTCACTACCTTTGAATGGTTGGCTAAACAGGCGGTGCAACTGGGTAAACAAAATGGTGGCTGGTATAAGGCCAGATGTAAATGACGATATTGTTAATAAATGTACAAAATCATGATGCAAATCGTTATGCAATGAACGGGTCAGAATCGGCTTTAGCTTTTAAAAAAAAGCAACAAAAGCAGAGTGAACCATTATTACTGTGCGCTGATCCGACGGATTTTTTATCCGTATGCCTGGCTAAAGCTGCTACCGAAAGGATGCGCTTTACAAAAGAAACTGGATCAGTAACAGGTTATTGGTCATCCTCGCCCAATGTTAACAATAACAATAACAATAACAATAGCAATAACGCGTGGCTTGTCAATTTCAATCATGGCAATGACAACATCAATAACCGCGGCAACAACAACCATGTTCGTTTGGTTAGAGGTGGAGAGTAATAACCATGTGGCAACAACAGCAAGGTTTGCATTTTAAAGCCTTATATCAGGCATGGCAGCAGTGCCAGAAGCGTAAATCAGGTAAATCACCGGCGCAACGCTTTGACATGAACCTGCTCGATAATCTGTTTGATGCCCTGCAACAATTGCAAACAGGCACCTACCAGACCAGCCAGTTTTTTGCCAATGTCTATATGGACAGGCTGGATCAATACATCAAACATCAATTAAAGTGCCGATATTACCTGCGTTACGCAGACGACTTTATTTTACTGGCAAACACACAACAACAATTAGATGACTGGCAAAACCGGATCAGTCGGTTTTTACAGCAGCAGTTACAACTTGATTTAAAACAACAGGCAGAGCCACAGCCTGTATCAAACGGAGCCAGTTTTTTAGGTTTTATCGTGCGCCCATATTATATTTTAGTGCGTAAAAGGGTAGTCAATAATTTAACAGAAAAACTACAAACCTTTAAAAATAAATTATTTCCATCAAAGGCAGGAGCGCAGCAAGCAACAAAGTTTTTTAGATTACAAACAGAATTGTTGCAACAACTACGGGCAATGTTGGCAAGTTACATAGGGCATTGTAAACACGCCAGTAGTTTAAAGCTGATTCAGTCAATTTGGCGAAAACACCCCTGGCTAAGCTGGTTATATGCTTTTGATGCAACGCATTGGCGGTTGCAAGAAAAATACCAGCCACCGTCACACTTTAACTTTAAACAACAAATTCAGTTTTTTAGGAGTAATTACCCAACGGCAACTTTGTTGATACAAAAGGGCAGGCAAACAGTAAAGTTGCTACCGAAAGCTATCAATGCTCAGCATGCAATTAACAAAATTTACATAACACAAACAGGTTTTAATAAAATCGGCATACAGCAACGTTGTCTGCAGCAAATACAACTCAGGTAAAATAACAAGAATACAAAAAGTACACTATATTACTCACAGCCCCAGCCTTTGATCGGTAAACGGCATATCTTCGCCTCACTGTTTATGTTGAGTTTTTCATTCAATGCCATATCGGTACAAACTTGCCAGCCAGCCATAGAGGCGACCACACCAACAACACAATTTAGCGTGCATGATGACGGCACGGTCACGCATAAAAAAACAGGATTAATGTGGCAGGTGTGTTCGCAAGGGCAAGGCTGGAATGTCGGTGGTAATTGTACGGGTACAGCAACAACCCAGACCTGGGATATTGCACTGCAAATTCCACAAACCCTGAATACCGCTGGCGGTTATGCGGGTTTTAGCGACTGGCGTTTACCCAATATAAAAGAGCTGAAGTCACTAGCCGAATTAAAGTGCTACAGCCCTACCATAAACGGTACAATATTCCCAGCAACACCTGGTGCAGGTTATTGGTCGTCCTCGCCCTATGCTAGCGGTAGCGATCGCGCGTGGCTTGTCTATTCCGTTCGTGGCTATGACGGCGCCTATGGCCGCTACGGCAACGGCCATGTGCGTTTGGTTAGAGGTGGACAGTAATTTTGGCAGCTCTGCTGCTTTTTGTCTTAGCTACCCGCTTCCTCTTCCAGGCAAGGCTTGGGAGAGGAAGCTTAAAGGCAAGCGCATAATCCTTTACTCCCAAGCCTTGCTTGGGAGTAAAGCGGGTGTTAGTCTCCACGCATGGCACAAAGAAAATTTAGCTTTGTTAATGGTCGCTATTACCACGTTTTTAATCGCGGTGTAGATAAACGCATTGTTTATACTGATGCTGAGGAGTTGTATTTTTTCTTTCATCGCTTACATGATCTAAACAGTACCGATAGTACGGTGGCAAGCAAGGATAAAAGAAAAATTCACAAGGACAAAGCAACCCTTGATGAGGGCAAGAAGTTAGTTAGTATGGTGGCGTATTGCTTGTTGCCTAATCATTTTCATTTATTGCTAAAGCAGAATGTAGATGATGGTGTTTCTCAATTTATGCAACGGCTGGGTACATCGTATGTCAAATTTTTTAATAAAAAGCATGACAGAAGCGGCAGTTTATTTCAGGGTAAGTTTAAAGCCACTCAGGTTGATGGTGATTACGCTGTGCCCATTGTTGCCAGTTACGTTAATCTAAACTTTAAACACCACGCAATAGACCCTGCAAAACACCTGGTAAAATCCAGTATGTTTGAGTATTTGAACACTGAACTGGGTGACGCTATTTGTGAGCGTGCAGAAATAGACCGGGTTATTAGTGAGTCAGGCGGGTTGGCTCGATATAAAAAACTGGCTAAGAACGCATCAATGGTTTTTGCCAGCAATAAAAACGTAACCCTGTCAGCCGCAGATTTTGAATTTTGATGGTGTTTTTTTAAATCTCCCAAGCCTTGCTTGGGAGTGAGGGTGGTAATGAAGTTAATTTTATTTGTTTCTTAATCAGATAAGTTATGGGGAAGCAATAGCAATGACGCGTGGCTTGTCCATTTCTATCATGGCTATGACGACATCAATGACCGCGGCGGCGGCTACCATGTTCGTTTGGTTAGAGGCGGACAGTAATTTTGGCAGCTTTGCTGCTTTTTGCCTTGGCTACCTTCTAACCAGAGTCATCATCAGGCCCATTTCCCTCCCAAGCCTTGCCTGGGAGGGAATAAGTATCATATTGACTGTTAATTTCATCGTCTAACTGCTTTTACAGCCGCCAATATACAATAAGCCCTTTGTGTCAGGATAAGTTGTCAACAGTGTACTATTTTTTTGATTGAAAAAGTTTAAACACACGGATTGATTATCACAACCGGCAGGTATCTAAAATGCTTGTCCAGCGTTACCACATCAACGTGATGTCGTCTGGCAATAACCGCAATTAACGCATCAGTAAGAGGTATCGTAATACCTTTGCGTTTCAAATCTTGCAGTATTAAACCAGCTTCATGCCATGCGTTTTCTTCACATGGTAATGATTTTATGGTTGAAAACAACAAATCTAATTGCCTGTTTTCTTTCTTACCCTTCGCGCCTTGTAGCAGCTCGGTCACTACCACGCCACACAATAATGCTTTATCATCCTCAATGGCCTTTGCTATCAAATCACCTAACATCCCATCTGGGAAACGAAGGAAATCAATCCAGGCGCAGGTATCGAATAATAAACCAGAAGTCACTCCGCTTTCTCCATCTCGCGCAATGACTGCCAATTATCTTCAATATCAACTTTGCCACGTAATGCTAATATTTTATTTTTTTTCTGCTGTTTTAAAAAAGCAGCTAATGCAATTCTTATCGCTTCTGAACGGTTCTCTTTACCCGTTTCCTTTATCACCTCAAACAGCATAGTGTCATCAATATTTAACGAAGTCCGCATCACGCCACCTTTTATATGTTATGCTATTAATTATATGTATTAGCATATAATATCACAAAATAAAGATGATAAAAGAACTTTTCACAACTTCTTCATTACTGGAATAGTATTCATTAAAGAGTTAATCATGACAGGATGACAATGTTACAATCCCTGTATTTAATACGTCTACTCGGCACTACTACTGACAAAAACAATGAATAAATCAGAACATATAGAAACATTCTAGTGAGTGACACTCTGGTCAAAATAAGGGATTTACACTTCAGTCGAGGCAATCGAAAGATTTTCGACGGTCTGTCTCTGGATGTTCCTCGTCAGGGCATTACCGCCATAATGGGTCCCAGTGGCAGTGGTAAAACCACCCTGTTAAAATTAATTGGAGGTCAATTAACGCCGGATCAGGGTTTCATTGAAGTTGATGGTCTAAATGTTCATCAACTGTCCAAAACCAGATTATTTGAATTACGCCAGCGCATGGGCATGTTGTTTCAAAGTGGTGCGCTGCTGACGGATCTATCTGTGTTTGAAAATGTCGCTTACCCGTTGCGCGAGCACACTAAATTGAATGAAGCGATGATTCGTCATATGGTGCTGCTTAAGCTGAATGCGGTTGGTTTGCGAGGAGCTGCCGAGCTGATGCCGGCTGAGTTATCTGGTGGCATGGCCAGGCGTGTGGCACTGGCGCGGGCGATGGCGTTAGATCCAATGATGATTATGTACGATGAACCGTTTACCGGACAGGATCCTATTTCGATGGGCGTTTTGGTGTCACTTATCAGCGAGTTAAATAAGGCACTGAATATTTGCAGCATTGTGGTTTCACACGATGTGCCCGAAACTTTGTCTATCGCGCAAACTGTGCATATTATTTCTGCTGGAAAAATAATTGAAAGTGGCTCGCCGGATGATTTACGTAACAGCCAGTCAGCATGGACACACCAGTTTGTTCACGGTGACGCTGATGGCCCGGTGCATTTTCACTATCCTGCCAGGCCTTTGCTGGATGATTTGTATGCAGGCGATTAATGTGGCTTTCATTTGATGTTAGATAAGATACAACATCTGGGTGCAATCACGCTGCGCAGTTTTCAACGACTGGGACGTGCCACGCTGTTTTTGTTTGAAGTTTTAGTCAGCAGTGCCAGTTTGTTTACGCGCCCGCGCTTATTGATAAAACAACTGTATGCTGTCGGTGTACAAACATTGCTCATCATAATTGTTGCCGGATTATTTGTCGGTATGGTCATGGCGTTGCAGTCCTATTATGCACTGATTGACTTTGGTGCAGAAGACTCCGTTGGTGTGATGGTGGCTCTTGCCCTGCTGCGTGAATTGGGGCCGGTGATTACTGCCCTGTTATTTGCCGGTCGTGCAGGCTCGGCGTTAACCGCAGAAATTGGTTTGATGAAAGCAACGGAACAGTTGTCCGGCATGGAAATGATGGCTGTTAACCCGATGAAGCGTATAATTGCGCCACGTTTTATCGCAGGTTTTATATCCATGCCATTGTTGGCAACCATTTTTAGCGCAGTGGGTGTGATAGGTGCCTATGTGGTGGCAGTAGAAATGCTGGGTTTGGACTCTGGTGCCTTCTGGTCGCAGCCGCAAAATACAGTGGATTTGTATCTGGATATTGTTAATGGAATCATTAAAAGCGTTGTGTTCGGCTTTGTGGTGACCTGGATAGCGGTGTTTGAAGGGTATGATTGTTTGCCAACATCGGAAGGATTGGCGCAAGCGACCACGCGAACTGTGGTACACAGTTCACTGGCAATACTGTTTTTAGATTTTGTGTTGACCGCATTGATGTTCACAAAATGAGTGAGAATAGCCATGAGGATAATAGATGACATCACGTAAAATAGAAATACTGGTTGGTTTATTTGTTGCCGCCGCCATGGCTGCGTTTTTTATGCTGGCAATGAGTGTGAGTAATATCAGCAGTTACGGTGGTGGTGAAAAATACGAATTAAAGGCACGTTTTGACAATGTTGGTGGTCTAAAGGTGCGCTCACCGGTTTCTGCGGGTGGCGTAAGAATAGGGCGGGTTACTGATATTCAATATAATAGCGAGACTTATGAAGCGGTGGTAAGTATGGCAATCGATCAGCAATACAATAAATTTCCTATTGATACGGCTGCCAGTATCCTGACATCGGGGCTGTTGGGTGAGCAATTCGTCGGTTTTGACCCCGGTGCTGAGTACGACTATTTGAAAGCCGGCGATGTGATTGATTTAACCCAGTCGGCAATAGTGCTGGAGGAAATCATTGGTCAGTTTATATACAGTCAGGCGGACGATAAGGAATAAGTGAGGAATAAACTATCATGAAAAAATTTAATAATATCTTTATCGCATTTTCAATGCTGATTTTAAGTGTTACGGTGGCTGTCTGGTCGCCAGCAATACTGGCTGAGCCAACTGCAGGCGATATTGAATCGCCAGTGGCTCTACTGGAAAGAACCACGGCACAGGTAATAAAAATACTGCGGGATGACCATGATTTATTGCAGCAGGAGCCTGCGCGTGTTCATAAGATTATTGATGATTATATATTGCCAAATCTGGATGATATCACCATGGCAAAGCTGGCGATGGGTAAAAACTGGCGGAAAGCAACAAGACAGCAAAAACTGGCCTTCGTAAAAGAGTTCAGAAGTTTGTTGATTAGAACCTACAGTAAATCATTGGTTGAATTTAAAGATCAGGAGATTAAATATTTTCCGGTAATAGTGGCAGCGGGTTCGAATAAAACCACCGTCAAAGCAGAAGTAGTACAACCAGGCGGACCCTCTATACCGATGGCTTACCGTATGCGTATTAAAAACAATGCCTGGAAAGTATATGATATAAAAATTGATGGTATCAGCCTGGTAACCAGTTACCGCGGTACTTTTACTCAGGAAATACGTAAAAGTGGCATTGATGGTCTGTTAATATATCTGCGAGATAAAAATAGTAAGTTAAGTGTTAAAGTTGGTACATAATATCAGGCGAATACAGCAGGCTCATGATTAAAAAGGCCCATGAATAAAAAGGCAGCAACGTGCAATTAAATCAGGCTGAAATTATTCAGCAAAATCAGCAGAAATATTTCATTTCAGGCGTGCTTGATTTTTCAACGGTGCCCATTTTAATGCAGCGTGCGGGTGATTTTTTCAAGTCATATAAAAAATCAGCAGATATTTCAAGTGTTGCTAATACCAGCACCAGTATTACCGTGGATCTATCGAAAGTAACGATGTGTAACAGCGCTGGATTAGCGCTTATGCTGGAGATGGGTAAACAGGCAGGTTTTAAAAACATTCGGTTACATTTTGAAAGCCTGCCGGAAACCTTGTTAATCATAGCTAAAGCATATGGTATTGAAGAGCAGATAAGAGACTTGTAACTACTCAGCTAACCCCTGAAAACCGCCCGCTCTGCGTTAAAC
>CAZALW010000108.1:0-9546 GCA_964485705.1 uncultured Thiotrichaceae bacterium | reverse complement strand
CTATTCTCTTCATTATTTTTGATCTTGAAATCGCCTTTCTTTTCCCCTGGGCTGTATCGCTCGATGTCATTGGTTTGCCCGGTATCATAGCAATGGGTATTTTCCTTGGTGTTCTGGTCATTGGCTTTATTTATGAATGGAAAAAAGGAGCGCTGGAATGGGAATAGAAGGCGTTTTAGAAAAAGGTTTTGTTACCACCTCAGCTGATAAACTAATCAACTGGGCGCGTACCGGTTCGATGTGGCCGATGACATTCGGTCTGGCCTGTTGTGCGGTGGAAATGATGCAGGCGGGTGCTTCGCGTTATGATCTGGATCGCTTTGGTATGCTGTTTCGTCCCAGTCCCCGCCAGTCCGACGTAATGATTGTTGCCGGTACCTTATGCAACAAAATGGCACCCGCGCTACGCAAAGTGTATGACCAGATGGCAGAGCCACGCTGGGTTATCTCCATGGGTTCCTGTGCCAATGGCGGCGGTTATTATCACTATTCTTACTCTGTGGTTCGCGGCTGTGATCGCATTGTGCCAGTGGATATCTATGTCCCCGGTTGTCCGCCAACTGCTGAAGCCCTGCTCTACGGGATCTTGCAATTGCAAAATAAAATTCGCCGTACCAATACCATTGCAAGAGTGGCTGTCGAAGGTGAAAAAAATTATAAACAACCCGTGAGACATCGGGATGTGACGCTAACATAGGCTCGGTTGCATGAATGTTCAAGAATTATCACAGGCTTTGAGCGATAGCTTTTCAACGCAACTGCAATCTAATGTGGTGATGCAGAATAATGTTTTCGGTGAAGTCACTATTGAAGTATTACCCAAGGATGCGCTTGCTGTTTTTACCACGCTACGTGATGAAGCCAGGTTTAAATTTGAGCAGTTAATCGATGTCTGTGGTGTGGATTATTCTGAATATGGTAGTGCGGAATGGGCAACTGAATCAACTTCTGCTACAGGCTTTAGCCGTGGCGTGGAACCGGCAACCGGCGCACGTTTACGTTTTGGCGATGATATAGAATCTACCCAGTCTGGTCGGTTACGATTTGCGGCAGTGTACCATTTTTTGTCCGTAACCCATAACCACCGTTTGCGGGTTCGTGTCTATTGTGAAGATGATGCCGTGCCGGTAGTACCTTCGGTGATTGAGCTTTGGCCAGCAGCCAACTGGTTCGAACGTGAAGCCTTTGATTTGTACGGCATTATTTTTGAAGGTCATCCAGATTTACGCCGTATATTGACCGACTATGGTTTTGTTGGGCATCCATTCAGAAAAGACTTCCCGCTAATTGGTCACGTTGAAATGAAATATGATGAAGAGCAAAAGCGTGTTGTTTATCAGCCGGTCAGCATCGAGCCACGGGTACTGGTGCCTCGCGTGATTCGTGACGATGGTCGCTTTGACAGTAGTGCCGATACAACTGCAAGTGGCAGCGGTGGAGAATAGCGATGCCTGAAATTCGTAACTACACTTTAAATTTTGGACCACAACATCCGGCAGCACACGGCGTATTGCGTCTGGTTCTGGAAATGGACGGCGAGGTCATTCAGCGTGCTGACCCGCATGTTGGCCTGTTGCACCGCGCCACGGAAAAACTGGTTGAGTCGAAACCATATAACCAGAGTATCGGTTACATGGATCGTCTTGATTATGTTTCCATGATGTGCAACGAGCACAGTTACGTGATGGCAATGGAAAATCTGATGAACATCTCGGTGCCTGAGCGTGCGCAATATATCCGTGTCATGTTCGATGAGATAACGCGGATATTAAATCACCTGTTATGGATTGGCGCGCACGCACTTGATGTCGGTGCCATGACCATGTTCCTTTATGCCTTCCGCGAACGTGAAGATTTAATGGATGTGTACGAGGCGGTATCCGGCGCACGCCTGCATGCAACCTATTATCGCCCTGGTGGTGTCGCACGTGACCTGCCGGATACTATGCCGAAGTACAAAAAATCAAAGTGGCATAACCAGCGTGAAGTCAATAAATTAAACGAAAATCGTGAAGGCACGTTACTTGATTTTCTGGAAGATTTTACTAATCGCTTCCCGACTTATGTTGATGAATATGAAACGCTGCTAACCGATAACCGTATCTGGAAACAGCGCACCGTTGATATCGGTATCGTTACCCCGGAACGTGCGTTAGCACTCGGTTTCACCGGGCCGATGATTCGTGGTTCCGGCATCGCCTGGGATCTACGCAAAAAACAACCTTACGAAGTTTACGACCGTATGGAATTTGATATTCCCATTGGCATCAATGGCGATTGTTATGACCGTTATCTGGTACGTGTTCAGGAAATGCGTGAATCTAACCGGATTATTAAACAGTGCATCGACTGGTTGCGTGAAAACGAGGGTGCGATTATTACTGATAATCAAAAAATTGCGCCACCAAAACGTGAAGGCATGAAAGCCGACATGGAATCACTAATTCATCACTTTAAGTTATTTACAGAAGGCTTCTGTTTACCCGAAGGTGAAGTTTACGCGGCAGTCGAACACCCTAAAGGTGAGTTTGGTTGTTATCTGATTTCTGATGGTGCCAACAAACCCTATCGTTTAAAAATTCGTGCGCCGGGTTTTGTTCATCTGTCTGCATTAGATGAAATGGTGACTGGGCATATGTTAGCTGACGTGGTGGCGATAATTGGAACGCAGGATATTGTATTCGGTGAGGTTGACCGCTAATGACTGCTGTAATTTCAAAAGGTGTTACCCAGCATAATATAAAAGTGGAAACTGAAGTGTCTGAAAAACCGGTGGAACTTTCAAGTCACGCTTGTGGTGAAATTGATGAGATATTAAGTCACTTCCCTCTCGAGCAAAAAAAATCCGCATTATTAGGCGCACTGAATGTGGTGCAGCATGAAAACAACGGTTTTTTAACTGAAGGGCTAATGGTCGCAGTGGCGAAATATTTAGATCTGGCAAAAATTGAAGTTTACGAGGTTGCTAGTTTCTATTCAATGTATGAGTTAAAACCAGTCGCCCGTAATAATGTAGCAATATGCACCAATATCTGTTGTATGTTAATGGGTTCGCAAAACATTGTTGATCACGTTGAAAAGAAACTGAATATCAAAATTGGTGATAGCACCGAGGATGGACGCATCTATCTTAAAAAAGAAGAAGAATGCCTGGCGGCCTGTGCTGGTGGTCCGATGATGCAGGTTAATCATGTTTATTATGAAAATCTTACCCCTGAGAAAGTGGATGAGATTCTTGATGCGCTTCAATAGTAGCGTGAGTAGCGGTTTTTATGTCATCAACTAATCATAATCAAGTCAAACCCGAAGTGACCAAACCTGCGGTAAACACCAAAAACGAGCAGGTTTGTTTTGCCACACTGCAGTTTGAAGGTGAATCATGGTCATATGATAACTACCTGAAAACTGGTGGTTATCAGGCATGGCGAAAAATTCTCAAAGAAAAAATTACACCGGAAGATGTGATTGAAGAAGTAAAAAAATCCGGCTTGCGTGGTCGCGGTGGTGCCGGTTTTCCTACCGGTTTGAAATGGAGTTTTATGCCCCGTACTGCACCGGTACAAAAATATCTGGTGTGCAACTCGGATGAATCTGAGCCGGGAACCTGTAAAGACCGCGAAATTCTACGTTATAACCCGCATGCTTTAGTTGAAGGCATGGCGATTGCCTGTTATGCCATGGGTGCTACCGCAGGTTATAACTATATGCGCGGTGAATTTATGGACGAACCGGCAATCCACTTTAAGCAGGCATTAGCCGAGGCGTATGAAAACGGTCTGTTAGGTGAAAATATTTTAGGCACAGAGGTAAACATTGATTTACATGCTTCATTAGGTGCTGGTGCCTATATCTGTGGTGAAGAAACGGCACTTTTAAATTCACTGGAAGGCAAACGTGGCTTGCCGCGTTTTAAACCCCCGTTCCCGGCAAATTTTGGGTTGTACGGTAAACCCACTACCATCAATAATACCGAAACACTGGCCTCTGTTCCTGCCATTATGCGTAACGGTGGAGAATGGTTTCAGAATTTAGGCATTCCAAATAGCGGTGGCGTTAAGCTGTTTTCAATTTCCGGGCATGTTAATAATCCGGGTAATTTTGAAATTCCAATGGGTACATCGTTTGCCGAATTATTAGCAATGGCGGGTGGTGTGAAAGGCGGCCGCAAACTAAAAGCCGTTATTCCCGGTGGTTCATCGGTGCCGATTGTGCCCGGCGATATAATGATGAAAGCCAATATGGATTATGATTCTATCGTCGAAGCCGGTTCGATGTTAGGTTCCGGCGCCGTCATTGTGATGGACGAAACCACGGATATGGTGCAGGCACTACGCCGTATTTCACAATTTTATTTTTCAGAATCCTGTGGTCAATGTACACCGTGCCGCGAAGGCACCGGCTGGATATACCGTATGTTGACCCGTATTGTTGAAGGTAAAGGTGCCATGGCGGATCTGGATAAACTGGATGATGTTGCCAGCAAAATCGAAGGCAGAACCATTTGTGCCCTGGGTGATGCAGCAGCCATGCCGGTGCGCAGTTTTCTCAAACATTACCGTAACGAATTTGAATATTACGTTGAACATAAACACAGTATGGTGAAGGTGGCATGAAAAGTTTAGCCGCGAAATACGCAAAGGACGCAAACCAGGTACAAAAGATTTCTTTTGATGATTTTTTGTATGTGTTTGCTAAAAAGATTTGTTCAATTAAAAGTTTTTCTTTGCGTTCCTTTGCGTGTTTTGCGGCAAAAAAGGTTTATTTGTCATGAGTGAAGCAGTAAATGAAAACATGGTAACAATCACTGTTGATGGGCAGCAAGTGCAGGCACCCAAAGGTGCCATGCTGATTGAAGTGACGGATGCACAAAATATAAAAGTGCCACGTTTTTGTTATCACAAAAAACTTAGCGTCTCTGCTAACTGTCGCATGTGTCTGGTCGAAGTTGAAAAAGCACCAAAGCCATTGCCAGCCTGTGCTACACCGGTGATGGAAGGCATGGTTGTACATACGCAATCGAAATATGCCAAAGATGCGCAAAAATCTGTCATGGAGTTTTTACTGATTAATCATCCTTTAGATTGCCCGATTTGCGATCAGGGTGGTGAGTGTGAATTACAGGACGTGGCGGTCGCTTATGGTTCATCGGTGTCTGAATACAACGAAAGTAAACGAGTGGTGTTTGATAAGAATATCGGTCCGTTGATCACCACTGAGTTAACCCGTTGTATTCACTGTACCCGCTGTGTGCGTTTTGGTCGTGAAATTGCCGGACTTCGAGAACTGGGCATGACAGGTCGTGGTGAGAATGCACTGATTTCTACTTTTATTGATGAATGTGTCAATTCCGAGATGTCAGGCAATGTGATTGATGTTTGCCCTGTGGGTGCGTTGACCGCAAAACCATCGCGTAATAAAGCGCGAGCATGGGAAATGATCCAGCATAAAACCATCGCGGCGCACGACTGTATGGGTTCAAATATATTCGTCCATACCTTGCGTGGTAAAGTTATTCGTGTGGTGCCGCGCGAAAATGAAGCTATTAATGAAGTCTGGTTATCTGATCGTGACCGTTTTAGTTATGAAGGGCTTGATAGCGATGATCGTTTAACCACGCCGATGATTAAACGTGATGGTCAATGGCAGGCAGCTAACTGGGATGAAGCATTACGACTGGTTGCCGATAAATTTAAAGCGGTAGCAGCAGATCTGGCAGCGTCGAAAGTCAAGCAGGCCGCTGCTGAAGAAGCTAAAAAAGCCGCAGACGAAGCAGATGCTGATGCAGCTGTAGATACTGCTGAGCTTGAGACAATCGACTCGGAAACTGCCAATGCAGAAACTGTTGAAGTCGTGAACACAGAAATGGCTGCGCTGGTTTCCGCAAATTCAACCCTGGAAGAACAATATTTAGCGCAAAAGTTTTTACGTGGTTTAGTCAGTGGCAATATTGACCATCGTTTACGTCAGTCAGATTTTTCAGATCAGCACCTTGCGCCAGTAATGCCATGGTTAGGGCAAAATATTGAACAGCTAGAAAAACTTGATGCTGCTTTATTGATTGGCTCAAATGTACGTAAGGAGCAACCAATTGCCAATTTGCGTTTGCGTAAAGCAACCGTTAAGCATAATGCGCAGATTTCTTTTTTGAATCCTCGCGAATATGATTTTAATTATCCGATCGCCAATCATCTGGTTGTTGCGCAGCAGAATATGGTGGCAGAACTGGCCGCTATTGCAGCAGCAGCTTATCAGCTAAGCAGTAATGCTTTACCTGACAATATATCCAGTGCGCTGTCAAAAGTAGAAATAAGCGATTCACATAAAGCCATTGTGCAACAGCTCAAGGATGCCGATGCTGGCACGGTGATACTCGGCAATATCGCGCAAATGCACCCGCAGTTCTCCAGTTTGCGTATGCTGGCAGAAACTATTGCCAAACAAACAAATAGCACCTTTGGTTATTTAACCGATGGCTGTAATGCGGCAGGTGCCTGGTTGGCTGGTGCTGTTCCTCATCGCAGTGCCGGTGGTGCTACTGAAGATATTGTTAGCGGTAAGAATCTTGCAGAGCTTATATCTGGTTCTGGCGAACCAGATGCTGCCAAACAAAGGCTGGCAGCCTGTCTGCTATTAAATATTGAGCCAGATACCGATGCTGATAACGCCAATGAGCTCATGGCAACATTAAAAGCGACCGATTTTGTGGTTTCAATTTCAAGTTACAATTCAGCCTCAGTAAAAGATGTGGCTGATGTCATGTTGCCGGCAGCAAGCTTTATGGAAACCTCAGGCACTTATGTCAATGCAGAAGGCTTCTGGCAAAGTTTTAACGCTGTGCTTGATGCTAAAGGTGGCGCGCGGCCAGCATGGAAAATTTTACGTGTACTGGGTAATCTGACCGGACTTGACGGGTTTGATTATTTTTCTTCAGACGATGTGAAGAAAGAAGTGCGCTCAGTGTGCGAATCCATTGAACTATCCAATGCATTATCGGCTGAGGCTACGACTACGCTGGAAATCATTGCCAAAGAGGCAGCAGAGGCAAGCATTCATTGTGCTTCTGATGTGCCAATGTATGCCACTGATGCTATTGTCCGCCGCGCAGCTTCATTACAGAAAACAGTGGACGCGCAAACGCAATGTGTGCGTTTAAATAGTGCGCAAGCAAGCCGTCTTGGTCTTGATTCTGCCACCAGCGTTAACGTTACACAGAGCAATGGTAGCAACAATTATAGCCGCGTTTTACCTCTGGTTATTGATGACAGTATACCTGATGACAGTGCCTGGATTGCTTCTGCACTTGAGGGTAATGAACACATGGGGACTGCATTTTCAGAGATAAATATTGACGCAGTCATGGTCTATGATCTAAGCGATGATCTAAGCGAGGAGGCAGGCGCATGATTGATAACCTGGCTCTCTTCGCGTTAGATATCTGGAACTGGTTTCCCGCAGGCTGGCAAACTTTTTTATTGATTCTGGGTAAGATTGTTTTGATTCTTGCGCCACTGATGCTGTGTGTGGCTTATATTACTTATGCCGAACGTAAAATTATCGGTTACATGCAAATTCGTATTGGGCCTAATCGTGTAGGCTTTCGTGGCTGGCTACAACCCATTGCCGATGCCATGAAGTTGATGTTCAAAGAAGTCATCATTCCCACTAAATCAGATAAATATTTGTTTTTAATCGCACCGGTATTATCCATTATGCCCGCGCTGGCTGCGTGGGCGGTAATCCCGTTTGATCGTGACGTGGTATTAACTGATGTTAATGCAGGCTTGCTTTATGTATTAGCACTGACTTCAGTGGGTGTTTACGGTGTCATCATTGCTGGCTGGGCATCAAATTCTAAATATGCCATTTTGAGTTCGTTGCGGGTCGGTGCACAAATTATTGCCTATGAAATCGCCATGGGTTTTGCACTGGTCGGTGTATTGATGGCAAGTGGCAGTTTAAATATGAGTGATATTGTAGAGGGGCAGGCTGGCGGCATTTCTCAATGGTATCTCTGGCCATTATTACCCATGTTTGTTGTTTATTTTCTTTCTGGTGTTGCTGAAACCAACCGTGCGCCATTTGATGTCGCCGAAGGTGAGTCTGAGATTGTTGCCGGTTTCCATGTTGAATACTCCGGCATGGCCTTTGCCGTTTTCTTCCTTGCTGAATACGCTAACATTATTTTAATCTCTGCTTTAACCGCACTGTTGTTCCTCGGTGGCTGGTTATCACCGTTTGAAGGCTGGTTGGGTGCTGAACACTGGTTAGGGCAGACTAGTTTTTTCTGGTTCTTTGCCAAAGCCTGTATCTTTGCTTTCTTATTTCTCTGGTTCCGCGCCACCTTCCCGCGATATCGTTATGATCAGATTATGCGTCTGGGATGGAAAGTATTTATTCCTGTAACAATTGTCTGGCTGTTTGTATTGTCAGGCATGGTAGTGGCTGAAGTTGGCCCCTGGTCTGCATAAGCCGTAAAGATAAAATCATCGATATGAACGCAATAAAACATTTTTTCAAAAGTTTCCTTTTTCTGGAATTATTTAAAGGCCTGGCGGTTACCGGGCGTTATCTGTTTGCACGAAAAATCACCGT
Organism: uncultured Thiotrichaceae bacterium; assembly: GCA_964485705.1. Taxonomy (GTDB): domain Bacteria; phylum Pseudomonadota; class Gammaproteobacteria; order SZUA-229; family SZUA-229. Next base: position 954 of record CAZALW010000108.1, on the reverse strand, counting down.
GCAATACCCGGAAGAAAAAACACCGATGTCACCTCGTTTTCGAGGTTTACATGCACTGCGCCGTTACGCCAACGGTGAAGAACGTTGTATTGCCTGTAAGCTGTGTGAAGCGGTTTGTCCTGCATTAGCCATCACCATTGATTCTGAAGAACGTGAAGATGGCACTCGTCGTACCACACGTTACGACATTGATTTATTTAAATGTATTTATTGCGGTTTTTGTGAAGAAGCCTGCCCGGTAGATTCCATTGTGGAAACACATATTTTTGAGTATCACTTTGAAGAACACGGTAAACAAATCATGACCAAAGAAATGCTGCTTGAAATTGGTGATAAGTACGAAGCAGAAATTGCAGCCAATAAACAGGCAGACGCTGCTTATCGGTGAGTAGTGGCACAAGGATGTGCCGTTAACGAACCTAAGGACGGATAAGCAAATGAAAAACGAAAAGTGAAAAATGAAAAATGAAAGGCAAAAACAAGAAATAAATAACGGTTATGAGATTATGAAAGGTTTTTCATTTTTCATTTTTCACTTTTCATTTTTCATTGTGCAGCATTAGGACTACCTAAAAAAATGACAATTACAGATTTATTATTTTTCGCCTTCGCTGGTGTAACAATAGCCGCTGCACTAGGCGTGGTGGCATCCAAAAACCCGGTGCATTCGGCATTGTTTTTAGTGCTGACTTTTTTCAGTACGGCGGCCATCTGGTTGATGCTGGAAGCCGAGTTTTTAGCGCTGGTGCTGGTGCTGGTTTATGTCGGTGCAGTCATGGTGCTGTTCCTGTTCGTGGTGATGATGCTGGATATTAACATAGCAAAAATGCGTGAAGGTTTTGTGTCTTACCTGCCAGCCGGTATTTTGTTTGCGGTTTTGTTTCTGGCAATAATGCTTTATGTTGTTAGTTCGGTTGGCCCGGATGTGATGAATACCGCTGCATTGGACAATGC
>CAZALW010000107.1:0-9734 GCA_964485705.1 uncultured Thiotrichaceae bacterium | reverse complement strand
ATAGACCATAGCCGAACCATGAGCAGTCAAATGAATATAACAAATGAACACCTGATAGCAGAAACACAGGCGCCAGAAAAACAACTGGAAAAAGCATTTGAATTATTTAATCAGTTTTCAGAGCAACTGGCATCTTCGTATAGTGACCTTGAATCTCAGGTTACGCGATTAACCAAAGAACTGAACGAGGCGCGTAGTGAGCGTTTGATTCAACTGGCAGAGAAGGAAGTCCTGGCTACCCGTCTGGAAGGACTGCTTGATGCACTGCCTGCTGGTATCGTGGTGCTGGATGAGAAAAACCGCATAACTCAGACAAACCCGGTGGCGCGTTTCATGTTAGCTGCTAAAAAGGAAGACAACAATCTTTTAGGTCAAAAATGGAGCCAGGTGGCGCAAAAATCAATACAGACAGAGGCTAATGAATTAAGGCTGCATGATGGACGATGGATAAATTTATCTGTTTGCCCCTTAAACACGTGCAACATGGATACAAATAATGTTGCTATCAACTCTGGAAAAATAATATTAATTTCAGATATAACAGAAAACCGTAGTTTGCAAATGAAACTCAACCATCAACAACGATTAAGTTCACTTGGCGAGATGGTTGCAAGTCTTGCTCATCAAATTCGTACACCACTTGCTTCTGCATTGTTGTACATTTCAACAATAAATCATCCGGTGAATACTGAAAAAGACAGAATTCGTTTTGCGGATAAAACCAAAGAAAGATTACATCACCTGGAACGAATGGTTAATGACATGTTGATATTTGCCAGGGGTGATGTGTCAGAATCTGAATATATCAATGCAGATGAACTAATGCTTCATCTGAAAAACATGGTGGCAGGTAATGATAGCTCAGAACGTTTTGTCTTTGGTATAAACCAAAATTTACAAAATGTAAAAATAAAAGCAAATCGCGATGTTTTGCAAAGTGCGTTACAGAACATTATTGATAATGCTATTGAAGCCAGAACTACCATGGATACTACCATGGAAGAAGCAACTACAAAAAATCCTGCGAAGGCATTAATAACGATTAATGCTTTTTTGAATACAGACAATCAGTTTGAAATAAGTATAAAAGATAATGGTTGTGGTATGTCAGAGGCGGTTAAAGACAAAGTGCTGGAGCCATTTTTTACCACTAAATCATCAGGTACAGGATTAGGGCTTGCTGTGGTACATGCTACTGTTAATCGCTATGGTGGTGAAATAAAACTATCTTCAGAAGAAGGAGTCGGCAGTGATTTTACTGTCACACTGCCATGTGCTGCGGCGAGCGGAATGTTACCAAGTAACCTAAGCTTGCTACGAAGCAATGCAGGTAAAACAAACAAAAATAAGGTTAATTATTTTTTATCAGAAAAAAATATTATCAACATACAGTTTAAGGATATAAATAAGCAAGAGGTGGCGCTATGAATCAGACCAAACAACAGCTTGTCAATTTCGGAAAAATATTGATTGTTGATGATGATCCATCATTGCGTGATGTATTAAGTAAAACATTAAGCATGGAAGACTTCTCTGTTGAAGTAGCCGAAGATGGCAACCATGCTTTAAAAATTTTACAGAATGATAAAGATATTGTTTTATTGCTCAGTGATGTACAAATGCAACCAATGGATGGACATGAATTATTGAGAAACTGTAAAAAACTGCATCCAGACTTACCTGTTGTGCTGATGACAGCTTATGGAACGGTAGAAAATGCAGTGACAGCAATGCATGATGGCGCAGTAGATTACCTGGTGAAACCTTTTGAATACCAGACGCTTATTAATATGGTCACGCGCTTCATGAAACCAGTGATAAAACCTGAGAATGAGCCTGATAGTGGTCTAATTGCGGTTGATGAAAAAAGTGTGCAATTATCACAGGTTGCAAAAAGAGTCGCTGCCACTGAAGTAACGGTAATGATTACTGGAGAATCCGGTGTTGGCAAGGAAGTGGTCTCTCGCTTTATTCATGAAAACTCTTCGCGTGCTAATGGACCATTTGTTGCTATTAACTGTGCAGCTATCCCGGAAAACATGCTGGAGTCGGTACTGTTCGGTTATGAAAAAGGTGCATATACCGGTGCATACAAATCAAAAGCCGGAAAATTTGAACAGGCGCAGGGCGGCACCATACTTCTTGATGAAATTACAGAAATGGATTTAGCTTTGCAGGCCAAGTTATTGCGGGTGTTACAGGAACGGGAAGTTGAGCGCTTAGGTGGCAGTAAAGTTATTCCATTAGATGTAAGGATTTTAGCAACCACTAATCGTGATCTTCGCCAGGCGGTCGCCGAGGGCAGCTTTCGAGAAGATTTGTTTTACCGCCTGAATGTGTTTCCAATAAATATTCTACCCTTGTGTGAGCGCACTGATGACATTTTGCCATTAGCCAACAAGATGTTAAATGCCTACAGTGGCACAACGGCTCATTACATAGAAAAGCTGGTTTTTTCATTGTCTGCACAAAGAATGTTAATAACTCATAGCTGGCCGGGAAATATCCGGGAGCTGGATAATGTCGTGCAACGTGCTTTGATCTTAAGAAACGGAAATATTATTGAGAATAATGATATTCAATTTGAAGAAATATCACACCATATGAACCGCACTAGGGATTCTATTACCAACCAGTTTAATGAAGACGTTCCAGAACAGCAGACAGGCTTGAATGGTGACTTGAGAGCACGCGAGCAGGATATTATTATTTCTGCACTACACACTAAAAATAACCGTAAAGAGGTGGCTGAAAAATTAGGCATCAGCCCTCGAACTTTACGTTATAAGCTTGCCAGAATGCGTGATGCAGGTGTGGCGTTACCCGCATAAAAAATAGTGGATAAGTTATTGGCAACGATGCCGATAATACTAACGATAAATACCACAGATTGTAGGTTGGGGTGAGGCACGAACCCCAACAGTAGTGACACATGGACGTGCCGTTTACGAACCAAAGTACGGAAACCATCATGAACAAATTTGTTGGGGTTCGTGCCTCACCCCAACCTACGAACTGCTGGCAATGAGTGATTCGTAATTAAAAATAGGTGACAAATATGAGTGATATAGAAGCCAGCCAGGCAACCACGCAACTACTGCAACAAATGCGCAGCATGGCTGCAATGGCAGAAAATAAACTATCGACGCAAATACCCATACAATCTGGCGCAGAAGCAGGCAAAGTTGATTTTGCACAGTTAGTAAAAGATTCGGTTAATAAAGTTAATCAAACACAAAAAGAAGCCTCCAGCATGCGGACAGCGTTTGAGCTGGGTGATCCTAATGTGAGTTTAAGCGAAGTTATGATTGCTGTGCGTAAATCAAGCGTCTCCTTTGAGGCAATGAAGCAGGTGAGAAATAACCTGATTTCAGCCTACAAAGAAGTGATGAGAATGCCGGTTTAAATTAATTACTAATTACGAGTTCGTGGTTGTTGTTAGTATTGTGCATAATAATTGCCTGCTATAGATTTTTATATTTTATTTTTTTGGTTTTCAATTCGAAATTTAATAACAAACACAGGAGATAATTGCTAATGAAGAAGTACGAACTGAATAACATGGTTTTTCAATTCGTAATTAGTAATTAGTAATTAAAAAAAGATGGCATTGGTCTCAGCAGAAAATGTAACCGAACAGGCGCAGGGTTTTAATTCCTTACCTGGCTTGCGCCAGCTCGGTTTAATGGTAGGGCTGGCTCTCAGTGTTGCACTGGGTGTCACCGTCGCCATGTGGTCACAAACACCTAATTACAGCATGTTGCATGGTAATCTTTCAGCTAAAGATTTGTCACAGGTGACGCAGTCACTTGATAGTCTGGGTATTCAATATAAACTGGATGCTGGCAGTAATGGCGTTCTGGTTCCTGCTGATAAACTACAACAGGCTAGAGTACAGCTTGCCGGCAGTGGTTTGTCTATTGGTGATGAAGTTGGCTTTGAAATATTAGATAGAAATGAAGGCCTTGGCAGTAATAGCTTTTTATTAAAAGCACGATATAAACGAGCACTGGAAGGCGAGCTTTCGCAAACCATCGCCAGGTTAAACATGGTTGAAAGTGCGCGGGTTCATCTTGCTATTCCAAAACAATCTGCTTTTGCTCGTAAAAGCAGTAAACCCGGTGCATCCGTTGTCATTAAACCTTTTCCCGGTTGGGTGATTAATGATGTGCAAACCGCAAGTATTGTTAATATCGTGGCATCAAGTGTGCCGGGGATGGATGCTTCTCATGTCACGGTGGTCGATAACAAAGGCCGTTTGCTCAGTAGTAAAAGCAGCCAGTCTAATATGCTGTTGAGCAGTACTCAGTTTGATTACACTAGCAAACTTGAAGAGAATTATGTCAGGCGGATACTTGATATTATCAGTCCTATCGTTGGCAGTGAAGGTGTTCGGGCACAAGTTGTTGCTGAAGTTGATTTCACCACGCAGGAGCAAACCCGGGAAAGTTTTTTGCCGGATAACAGAGCTGTACGTAGTGAACAGCTATTTGAACAAACCGCAAATCGGTTGGCAGCAATAGGTATTCCCGGTGCTTTAACCAATCAACCACCTGCCGGTGGTCGCGTTACTAATGCAAAAAATGTAAATCTACAAAATACAAATCAAGCTGCCACAGGTAATAACTCTACTCGGGCAGTGCGTAATTATGAAATTGATCGCACCATTAGTCATACACGACAATCACCGGCAAAACTTCAGCGCCTATCCGTTGCGGTGATTGTTGATCATCGCACCACGATCAATAAAAAAGGAAAAGTAAAGAGGGAGCCATTAAGTGAAGAAGAAATACAATTTATTACCTCACTGGTTAGCGAGGCGGTGGGACTGAATGAAGCACGAGGTGACAGCATCAATGTGGTTAACACTGCGTTCAAATTACCTGAAGAAGTTGAAGCTATGCCGGAGCCACCGCTATGGGAACAGCCATGGGCTTTGAATTTGGCGAAACAGTTACTTGGCGCTCTGGTTGTTCTCTTTATTGCCTTTGGTGTATTGCGCCCAATGTTAAAAAACCTGTCAAAACAGGGTGAGAATTCAGCAGCGCTTGCGGCACTGCCTGCGGGTGAAACGGTTCAGCATTTGCCACCCGGTGAGGATAGGTTGACACTAACCAATCAAAGTCCGACAGATGCTCAGCAAATAAAGGATGTAGCAAGCACCATGGTAAAAGAAGATCCGAAACGTGCGGCATCCGTGTTGAATACCTGGGTAGCTGCTGATGGATAACACATAATGGATAACAGCGAGGGAAATGACGGCGATATCAAGAATATGTCCGGTTCTGAACGTGCAGCTATTTTTATGATGAGCCTGGGTGAGCAGAGTGCGGCAGAAGTGTTAAAGCACATGTCACCTAATGATGTGCAAAAAATTGGTAGTGTCATGGCTTCATTGACTAATGTGCCAAATATAAAAGTTGAATCTGTCATTGATGCTTTTGTTAATACCGCAAACCTGCAATCGGGAGTCGGTGTCGATTCTGATGAATATATCAGGAAAATGTTAACCAATGCACTGGGTGAGGACAAAGCAGGCAGTGTCATTGATCGCATTCTCACCAATAAAAATTCCAAAGGGCTTGACTCATTGAAGTGGATGGATCCACGAGCCGTTGCCGATGTTGTTAAAAATGAACATCCTCAAATAATAGCTATTGTGCTTTCCTACCTGGATAGTGGTCATGCTGCTGAAATATTACAGTATTTACCGGAGCGAGCACGTTCTGATGTATTGATGCGCATTGCCACACTTGAAGGCGTGCCACCAGCAGCATTGCAGGAATTAAATGAAGTCCTGGAAAAACAGTTTTCTGGTAGCGGCAATATGCAAAACTCAGGTGTTGGCGGCATAAAAGTGGCTGCTGATATATTGAACTTTATGGATGGCGCATCAGAAACCGCTATTACAGAAGCGATAACGGAACACGATGAAGAACTGGCCCGGGAAATTCAGGATCAAATGTTTGTCTTCGAAAATCTGCTTGAAATTGATGGTCGTGGTATCCAGGCAATATTGCGTGATGTACAGTCAGAACAGTTAATCGTCGCCTTAAAAGGTGCTGATGATGCAATGAAAGAAAAGATATTCAGCAATATGTCATCTCGTGCAGCCGATATGATGCGCGAAGATCTTGAAGCCAAAGGGCCGGTACGATTAAAAGATGTAGAAGATGCACAGAAAGAAGTGCTGGCAGTGGCACAACGTCTGGCTGAATCAGGTGAAATATCATTGGGCGGAAAGGGTGATGAAGAGTATGTCTAAAGTAATAAACTGTAAATCGCAACAAGATTGCAAGCCCTGGCGGGCACCTGATTTTAATGTTTCTGAAGAATCCATTTTTGACTACAAATTAACCGATCCGGAAAAATCAAGTAACCGTAGCCAGCTGCAACAAATCCGTCAGCAGGCATATGAAAAAAGTTACGCAAAAGGCTATATGGAAGGCTTGTCGCAAGGGCAGAAAGAGGTCGACATACAGCTTGAATATTTACGTTCAATAATGGCGACGTTAGCCATGCCTTTGCCCGATTATGATGAACAACTGGTTGATGAAATGGTGCAATTGAGTATGTCCGTTGTTAGACAACTGGTGAGGCGTGAATTAAAAACCTCACCGGATGAAATTGTCGCTGTTATAAAACAGGCAATAAGTTTATTACCCACGACTTCGGCAGGTGTCACGCTTGAATTACACCCAGATGATGCAAAGCTGGTGCGCCGCGCACTGATGGATCCTGATGTCAAATCAGGCTGGAAAATTAATATCGACCCTTTTTTATCCCGCGGAGGTTGTCGTATATTGACCCATTCATCTCGTATTGATGCCACGGTTGAAACACGACTGAATGCAGTGATTGCCTCTGTGCTAGGTGGTGAGCGTACACAGGATTCTGCCCGTGATGTCTGAACAGCAGCCTGGCAATTCTCAGCCACAGTCCGAGCAACAATCCAGACACCAGCGAAGCTCTATCTGGTGTGAAATTTTGCAAAAGTATAAGTTGCGTGCTCAACATGATGTACCGCTTATAGTAGAAGGCAAGCTCGACAGGATGGTAGGATTAACCTTGGAAACCGTTGGCTGCCATGCCGCAGTAGGTGCACGTTGTCTGGTTGAATCTGTTGATGGTGACATGGAAGCAGAAGTGGTTGGTTTTTCAGGCGAACGACTTTATTTGATGCCAACAGGTGAAATAACCGGTCTGGTACCTAATGCACGTGTCATCCCTGGAAAAGGACTGTACGAAGCAAAAGTGGGCGATGAATTATTAGGTCGGGTAATCGACCCTGCAGGCAAGCCACTGGATGGCAAAGGCCCGATTGTCTGCCATACCAGTTTACCACTGGCAGGAAAACGCAGTAACCCGCTGGCACGGTGGGCAATCAACGAGCCACTGGATGTTGGGGTCACCGCAATTAATTCATTGTTAACCGTTGGACGTGGCCAGCGCATGGGTTTATTTGCTGGTAGTGGTGTCGGTAAAAGTGTCCTGCTTGGCATGATGACGCGTTTTACAAAAGCCGATGTTGTTGTTGTTGGTTTAATCGGTGAACGTGGTCGGGAGGTCAAGGATTTTGTTGATAATATTTTGGGTGAGCAGGGCATGCAACGCGCTGTGGTTGTCGCCAGCCCGGCAGACAGTCCGCCATTAATGCGTATGCATGGTGCCTGGTTGGCCACCACCGTTGCAGAATATTTTCGTGATAAAGGTTTAAATGTTTTATTACTCATGGATTCGCTAACCCGTTTTGCACAGGCGCAACGTGAAATAGCGCTAGCCATCGGTGAGCCACCTGCCACCAAAGGCTATCCACCATCAGTTTTTGCCAAACTGCCTCAATTAGTAGAAAGAGCGGGTAATAATGGTGAAAACGGTGGTTCAATTACCGCATTTTATACTGTGCTTGCCGAAGGAGATGACACTAACGACCCTATTGTTGATTCAGCACGTGCGGTACTTGATGGCCACATCATGTTATCCAGAAGCATCGCCGAATCAGGTCATTATCCGGCGATTGATATTGAGTCTTCAGTAAGTCGTGTAATGAATGATGTCGTTGGCAAAGATCATAAAAAAGCGGCTATTCGATTTAAGCAGTTGCACTCAATCTATAAGAGAAACCAGGACCTGATTAGCGTTGGTGCATACCAGTATGGTAGTGATCCTGCGATTGATGAAGCCATAGATTTTAATCAGGTTTTTATGAAATTTTTGCAACAGGACTACAATGAAGCTTATTCATACAATGACTGTGTTAATGAGTTATTACAGCTGGTAGCAGAGAGAGAATAATGCATCAGCTAATGCAGGAACTAAAAGAAATGCGCAGTCTTGTCAGCCGGGCTAAACGTGAAGAAACCCGGGCTGGCAATGATATGTATATTTGTGAACAACAGGCGAAACGACAGCAGTCACAACTTGAAGACTGTTTAAATTATAAAGAAGAATCTGTTAACGGTTTATTAACTGCAAAAGACTCTGGTTTAACGCCTATGCAAATACGTGAGTGCAAATTACTGCTGGAGTATCTTGATTCCGTTTTGGAGACCAGGCAGTACAAGGCAGATGTCAGTCAGGAAAATTATGAGGATGCCAGGCAGGTGTGGCACGGCAAACATGTCCATTGGCAAAAATTAAAGCAGGATCTACAGCAACTTGAAGTAGAAAACAGTGAACGAATGATTGATGATATTAAACCCACTCACAATAAGACATATAGAACTTATAAAGGCTAATGGTTAATGTCAAAGAAGTTCAGTTGTCATCTCGACCAACGGGAGAGATCTTATACTACGGTGGTTCAAGATCTCTCCCGTTGGTCGAGATGACAGTTGAGATTTCTGATGTCTACCATTCATTAACCGTTAATAATTAACCATTGACTTTTTAACATGCAAAGTTCTAAAAGATTAAAACCTATTGCCAACCTGGCGAACCTCAGCGAGCGTAGTGCAGCACGAGCGCACGGTAGTGTTTTGCGCGAACTGCAAAAAAAAGAAAATCAACTTAACGAATTAATTAATTACCGTGATCAGTATTTAAATGCATTTAAAACGGCAGGTGAATCCGGACTGTCTGCTATCCAGATGCAGGACTACAGGCTCTTTCTACAGCGACTTGATAATGCTATTTTACAACAGCAACAGCAAGTAGCAAATGGCAAACAGGACACGCAGTCGAGTCAAAAAACATGGATGGATAAACGAAGCAAAAGCAAAATGATCAATAAAGTGGTTGAAAATAGACAACAACTTGAAGACAAACAGGCAGAAAAAAGCGAACAAAGAGAATTGGATGATCGAGTGAAATAATTTCAACTCAGTAATTTGCATAAGGTTGCATCTTATTTGGCAGATAATGTCAGATTTCGACACTTAGCAGACGTTGGAAAAGTTAAAAAGAATTAGTCCGCGAAGAACGCAAAATACGCGAAAAAAGCAAAGAAAATATTTTTTATTTTTTTTAGGTATATCTGAATAAGCGGTAGTATTGCTGGCTTTAGTCGATATAAACAGCAAAGTTTTATTCCTGTAAACCTATTATTGTTTTTGCTTTTTTCGCGTATTTTGCGTTCTTCGCGGACTATGTTCTTGTTTTTAAAGGTAAGCTAATGACCGTAAGCAGTCCTTTGCTTTATGAGCATATCTGACACGATACTCCCGATTTGTAATTAAATTGGCACATACCTTGCATTTGTATCTACAGCAATAAACAACTAAAGCAGGGCGGAC
>CAZALW010000106.1:0-9736 GCA_964485705.1 uncultured Thiotrichaceae bacterium | reverse complement strand
TGCCAGATTATAAATTCAGAGCCATTGACACAAAAGGCAAAATTCGCAGAGATACCATGGTTGCAAGTAATCCCATGGAGCTGGAAAAACGCCTGAGTACAATGGGTTTTGATTTATTAAGTTATAAAGAGCAGCATAAAGCGGTAAAAATTAATTTTCGCAGTAAAAGCATCAGTCGGCGAGAGCTAATCAACTTTACCTTTCATATAGAGCAATTAATAAAATCAGGCGTACCATTAATTGATAGCCTGAAAGATATTCGAGACAGTATTGATTACAGCCATTTCACTGATGTTTTACAAACCGTTATTGATGACATTGAAGGTGGCAAAACACTGTCTTTGGCATTAGCGGAACACCCTGAAATATTTGATAAAGTGTATATCACCCTGGTTCGGGTGGGCGAGGAAACCGGGCAACTGGCAGAGGTGCTAAACGACCTTGCTGAAACCATACGCTGGCAGGATGAGCTGGTTTCACAGACAAAAAAAATAATGATATACCCGGCAATCGTATCCGTCATTGTTTTATCGGTGGTTTCTTTTTTAATGATGTATTTAATGCCGCAGATGTTGCCGTTTATTAAAAATTTGGGTACAGAAATTCCAACACACACGAAAATTTTAATTGCAGTCTCAGACATATTTGTAGACTACTGGTATCTGATTTTTAGCCTGCCTTTTTTGTTGGTATTTGGCCTGAAAATGCTGGCGAGAAATAACAGCCAGGTTAAATATTATTTTGACGGTCTAAAGTTAAAATTCTGGATATTTGGCCCCTTGATGACAAAAATAAAGCTGGCACGATTCGCTAATTATTTCGCCATGATGTATAGCGCGGGAATTACCGTGCTGGATGCATTAAAAATATCAGAAGATATGGTTGATAACCTGGTACTTGAAGCCTCGATCAAAGAAGCCAGAGCCAGCATTTCAGAAGGCACTATCATAAGCAAAAGTTTTGAAGCAGTTGGTGTGTTCCCATCAATGATTGTGCGTATGTTAAAAGTGGGCGAAGACACTGGCGCGATGGACGATGCTTTATTGAATGTCAGTTATTTTTACAACCGGGAAGTAAAAGAGTCGATTGAAAAAATTGAACCGGCAATATTACCGATACTTACCGTCATACTGGGCGGCATTATGATGTGGATAATGATGGCAGTATTAGGCCCTGTTTATGATGCAGTTGCCGGAGTGCAGCTATAATGAGACGGCTATAATGAGACAAGTATAATGAAACGATTATTTTATTTCACGGGTTATCGTTTAACCGTGTCGCACTGGAAAGGCAAAGAGTTAGTGGGCAGTTTCTCCTTTGAATCAACCCGGTCCGGGCTGGATAGTTTCCGTCAGTACCTGATACAAACGATAAATATTCCCGGCAAATTTCTGGTTGATGTTATTGAGGAAGACTTTAGAAACGAAAAAATACCGCATGTTGGTCGCATGGATAGAAAATCAGTTATTAACAGATTAATCGATCGTTATTATCGCTCTGTCAAGGATTATTGTTACAGCGAGATTGTTGGCAGAGTAAAAAGCGGCAGAAAAGATGATATTGTGTTTATCAGTGCAATGACAAACCCTCATATGATTCAGCCATGGTTAAGTGTTCTGGATGAATGTGAAGTTCCCTTGTCAGGCATATGGACACTGCCTCTTGTTAGTAAAAAATTACTAAAAACCTTAAAAGGGACAACAGGCCAAGCAACGGCTAGTAAAGCGACAGCTGGTGTCGTCTTGTTAGTTAGCCAGCAGGTAAACAGTAATATCAGGCAGACATTGTTCAGAAACGGTAAATTAATTACCAGTCGTCAATCCATCATCAATCAGGACAAAAGTGAACTATCAGACATTGGCAAACATGCTGCACCCGAAGTCAATCGGACGATAGAATTTCTGCGCGTACAAAACCTGGTTGGCAGTGATGAAATAATAAACCTCCATCTTCTGGGTAGTGACGAGCAGTTAGTTTCGTTAAAAAAGTTTTTTAAAGCCGATGACCAGTCCGAAAATAAACCCGAAAATAGACAAACCGTGGTCACTATTCATGTGATTGCAGATGTACACAATAAACTGGGTTTAAAAGGTGTAACTCATAAGTTTTCAGATAATATTTTTTCCTGGTTATGTGTGAGCCAACATTTGCCTATCAGTCACTATGGGCAGCAGCAGTCATTTAATCGATATTACAATATGCTGGCAGCAACAGCATTGTATGCAGCAAGTTTATTTGTGGTAATTACTGCTGTATTGTTCGCACAATCTAATTTTTCTAATGCACTGGAGTCTGAAAAGTCCATTGTGTTATTGGTGCAGGAGGAAAAAAGCTACCAGAGTCTGTATGCAAATAAATTCAAAGATTTTGAACAGGTATTTGAAAATGCAGGGGTGATGAATTCAGCGGTTGAACTGGCTCAGCAAATAAAAATAAATAGCGCAACATCACCGCTGGATTTTTTAATCGCTTTAAGTAATATTATTAGTCAGAAAGAGCTTGGCGTGGTACATATAGATAAAATTGAGTGGCGGGCACGCACAGCAGTTAGTAAAAATATTTCTATAAATATAGCGAGCAATATATCAACAAGCGGAGCAAATTTTACTGACAGTTTAGCCGTTGAGCACAGCGCAATCGTGACCGGACGCATAGATCAGCCAGAGCATAATTATCGTGAATCAATAAAACAGATACAGACAATCGTTGATGCTCTAAAGCTAAGTCCGCGAGTTGAAAATGCCGAAGTGATAAAAATGCCGGTTGATTTACGCTCAGCAAGTAAATTTTCTTCTGAGTCCGGTATCGACATACGAGCAGAAAATAGAAGGCAGGCCTCTGGGCTCTTTGCTCTGAAAATAACCATGAAGGCTCCTGGTCATGTTTAATGGCATATCTAACAATACGACCCCCGCATTAATTCGTGCCGCTGGCGTATTTACTGTCATGCTGGTATTAAGCATCATTGTCGTTTCTGTTTCCTACGCCTATATGGACAATATTTATCAGGATGAGCAAGCAGCAAAACGCGCAATGCGTTTATGGCAGGGCAGGATAAATAGCTCGGTTGAAAATAATCAAATTATTGATGAGTTTGAAAGTAATTTTTTAAAGCTGGTTAATCAGGGCGTAGTGGGTTCAGAAGACCGACTGAGCTGGTTTGAAACCTTACAGAGCACCGCTAAAAAACGCGGCATGCTATCGGTTAAATACAGTATTTCTGAGCAGAAACTATTAAACGAAAATAATTTAAAAAATCAGTATAGTGGCATTGATGTGTTTAAAAGCGTGATGACACTGGATATAAAAATGGCGCATGAAGGTGATTTATTTGTTTTGTTAAATGATTTGAGGAAGGCGGATGGGCTGTTTGCCGTAGACAGTTGTAATATAGAAAAAATAAGCAAAAATATTGTTGATACTAATAACAATATAATAAATGGTAACCTGAAGGCTCATTGCGAACTTGGCTGGTACACTTTTAAAAGCTCAAAAGTAAATAATAGTCGTAAGAAACCGGGTTAAGAAATATGCAAGATAAGACCATAAATATTAATCCCGTAAAAATCAAGCTAGTCATCACTGTGCTGTTTTGCATGGTTTGCAGTAATGCTTTGTCTGCAGATTATGACGTAGCAGATTTGCAGAAACTTTTTACTGATAAAAAACAACGCGCACAGATTGATGCTGCACGTTCAGGAAAAGTCAGTAAGCCCATTGCCAGGAAACAGACGAAAAAAATAAAAGTTTCTGGTTTTGTCACGCGCAGTGATGGTAAAAGCGTGGTCTGGATAAATAATAAAAATACACTGGATAGTTCAAAAATAGGCAGTATAAAAGTGCATCATGCCACCGTTGGTAAAAACAATAAAGTAACGGTTACTGTGGATGGTAAAAGTAAACAGCTAAAACCGGGTGAGACATGGTACAAAAAATAGCAAGTTTGTTGAAAATCGGTAATCAACAAGTCGAGCGCATTGCACGGACTATTTTTTCGGCCATAGCCGATATTGCCATTTCAACCAGCGGGAGAGATCTTGCACTGCTGCAATTTAAGATCTCTCCCACTGGTCGAGATGACAGTTACTATTGGTCTTTTACATAATTGTGAAAAGTACTCCGATAGGTAAAGAGAAACAGGGCGGACTTGTTTTGTTGGTTATGGTTATTGTTATTTTTCTGGCTGTTTCCAGTTATTATTTTTCGACTATTTCGATTGTTGAGATTAAGGTCAATAAGATCGAAAATACACAGGTCGTACTTAAACATGCAAAACAGGCATTGTTGGATTATGCCCTGGTAAATTGGCGAATGACTGGTAATGCCGGAAAAATGGGGAAGTTGCCTTGTCCGGATTATGACAGTAATTTGCCCGATGGTGAGCAGGATGGTAGTTGTGGAATCACATACGCTAATGCAATAGGTTACTTCCCATGGCGTACGATTGGAATTGATATAACTAAAGACAGTAGTGGCAGTTGTTTATTGTACGCTGTTTCGCCCGCCTATAAAAACAGCCCGTTTGCCGCATTAAACCCTGATAGTTACGGACAATTTAGAGTTGTTAATAAAACAGGCGCAGTTATACAGGGCGCGTTACCCGAGGATCGTCCAGTGGCAGTTATTATTGCGCCTGAATCTACCTTGTTTGGTCAGACAAGAGAAAACGACCCAACAATAACATGTGGTTCTTATTACGGTGATGTTATTGCAACCTTAATTGCCGCCTATCTGGATAATGATAGCACCACCAATAATGCTGCTATTAATCCCTCTAGTGATAACTTTATCGAAAATTTTGTAGCAAAGTATGCTGGTTCAGATGAGGGCCCTGCCCCGCTTAATGATAGATTGATCACAATTAGTCACAGAGAATTTTGGGGCGTGATGCAAAGCGCAATTACAGGATCTGCGTTTGATGACCGCATGAAAAATTTAACAGAAGCGATAGCTGTTTGTTTTGCAGCTTACGGTTCAAGCAATACAAATAATAACTTACCGATGCCAGCTGCTATGGATATCGATAGCGGGGAATACCGAAGAAACGTTGATTATGATGACAGTGGTAATTTTATCTTGAATTTTGCAGGACGTTTGCCATTTGATGTTTCAAGAGCAAATACTGAATTAGGTAACGGTAATGCTGCACATATTTTTGACAACGACACATTTTGTGACAATCTGGATTTGCCCTCAACAACAGGAATTATAGAAGATATCCATTTTAAGGATGATAGTGGTAGCGATAAAGGCGAATATTTTGATCTATGGCAGAATTGGAAAGATCATTTTTTCTATGTTGTATCCAACGCATTTAATCCTGTTGGAACGGCAACAGACTGCCTGGGTGCGGGCGACTGTGTGGAGTACGGTGGGACAGAATATGCAGCATTAATTATTTTTTCTGGTTTGAAGCAAGTCGGACAATCACGATATGCGCCACCATTTGAGGCAGATGAAAAATCTGATATAAATAATTATCTTGAGGAAGGCAGACAAGGCGTTTTTTTTACAGATAACGATGGTAATGGCGTTTACCCTGTAGTTACTACTGCAAGTAACGACATTGTATTTTGTATTGCTATCGACATGAGTGTTGTTGCATGTTGAAAGTAAATACAATAAAACAAAATGGCTTTACACTAATTGAAATAGCTGTAGTTTTGGTTATTGTTGGTTTGTTGCTAGGCAGTTTTATTGGCTCACTTAACCAGAGAATTGAAACCACGCAGCGTCAGAACACACAAAAGCAGCTTGAAGATATAAAAACAGCACTTCTGGGTTTTGCCAGTGCTAAAGGTCGTTTGCCCTGTCCGGCAATAACAAGCAGTGCTGGAGAGGAAGTCCCAGTGGGTGGCAACTGCACTCGGCAACACGGGTTTATACCTGGTAAAACATTAGGCATAGATGGTGCTTATAACCGTGATAATTTACTCATTGATACATGGGGTAATCCCATCAGATATAGTGTCACATCGGCAAACGCAAATGCGTTTACCTCCGCACCAGGTTCAGGAGGTATGAATAGCATTGATATGAATGATTTAGATCCAGATTTACATATATGCGCCGTTGCTAGCCCTAACCCTCACACTTGTACCAATAACAATCTCACTTTAATTGATAACGCTCCTTTCGTAATTTTGTCCCTGGGTAAAGATGGCAGTAATTTTATATCCGGGGTTGTATCTAGTTCTGCACAGATTGAAAATGCAGGAGAAGCAACTGTAGCGGCAAACCCAGGGCCAGCTGGGGAAAATATTGCTTACACGGTGAGCGATGGCAATGCCTTTGTCAGCAAAAGTTACAGCAGTGTTGATTCGACAGCAGGCTTATTCGACGACTTAATAATCTGGATTTCACCCTATATTTTATACAGCCGCATGATGGAAGCAGATCAGTTGCCCTGACGAGTCTGCTACATCTCTGGTTAGGCCTTCTAAAAGTTCACAGTTTGTAAACTCTCTGATGTGGTGCTATAGTTCACATTATGTCAACAAAGAGGGCATATTGTGCATGTCATTTCAAAGCAACCTTTTTCAGAAGCATCAGCTAAATACCCCTGTGATAGAGATGCAATCATGCATACTTACAACGTCTTAAGAAAAGCTGAATTTAGTACGCCAGGCATAATGAAGGAAACATTTACCTCGCTTGATAATTTCAAGTACAAGGATAAATGGTGGGTACTTGATATAGGTGGCAATAATTTAAGGCTTATTTGTGCCATTCTATTTTCAAGCCAAAAAATTTATGTAAAGCATATTGTTTCCCATGCTGAATATAACAAGCTATGTATTAAATACAGAAAAAGAGCGTAATAAATGTTAGCTATAAAACCAGAAACTCTAACAAATTCTTTTCTAGGGTTTGCACATGAGGCATCAAATCTTCTTCATATAAAATCTGAAGAAGATCATCAAGAAGCACTTGAAATAATTGAATATCTGTTTAATGAGGCGAATGATACTCTTGATGATCCATTAAATGACTTAATAGATATTATCTCTAAATCAATTGAGCGGTATGAGTCTTGCCAGGTCGACATCATAAATTTCAATAAAAAAGCAGATGATACTAGTCAAGAGGTATCAGTTCTTAGAGTATTAATGGAGCAGCATAATTTAACAGTATCGGGATTCAAGGATGAGATAGGCTCAAAGTCTTTGGTGTCTATGATATTGAATGGAAAAAGAAATCTTACAAAAGAACACATAACTAAGCTGTCTAATCGTTTTAGTTTAAATCCAGTAGTATTTTTTAATTTAAGAACTGTGTGAGCTTTTATTGTATACGCAATTCAAAACAAACCCGCCCATCAACATTATCTGCAACAGCCAATTCATAACCATGGTTTTTCGCCAGCTCATAACACTGGTATAGCCCAATACCATAACCATCCTGTGACGAAACCACTTCCTTAAATAACTGCAGGGCTATTTGTGAGTCAATCGAACTACCGCTATCGCATACCGACAAATATAACTGCTTTTTAATATAGGCAAGCTTCACCACAATTTCAAGCTCAGGTTCTCGAGTTCGTTTGTTCCTGGCATTGTCCATCAAATTTTCAATAACCGTGGTAAATACATCTAGCGGTATTTCCATATCTTTGCTGATGGCAGTGGAAAATTCTATATGACGATCGACGTAACGATGTTGCAGCTGGTTCCACCATTGTAGTAATGAACCACTCAGGACTTTTGTTGCCATGTCGGCCTTTTGCGGGGCGCGTAGTTTATCTAACGTGGTGTTCAGGCGTTGTGTTAATAAAGGCATTTGTTTTTTTAGAACATCAATAATCTCTGACATTTGTGCATCGTTGTCATTAATAATTTGCGTCATGGTATGTGTGGCTTGCAAAATATTTTTCATGTCATGGGTCAACTTGGAGCCGGTTTCATGAATGGCTTGCAGATGGGCTTGTTTGATCAGCTGCTGTTCCTGTAATTTAGCGCGGTAGTAAAATGTTAAAACACTAAGCAATAATTTTGCATGTAACATTAATGAAGGGCCGACTGGGGTGTAGGTGTGCAGGATTAATTTTAGTTTTTCATCATTGATACTCACCTTATGCGGTGACTCTTCGCCTTTAAAACCATCGTCAGAATCTGTTTGCCAGTGAACACCGCAAATCCAGTGCTGTTGCATCAGGTAGCGTAAACTTGCGGCAAGAAAATTTTCAGCCCTGAGGTTGGTGTTTGTTTCCAGTGTTGATACATGCGCAACCCACTCCTCAAAAGGCCCGCCAATATCAAGAATATATTTCTCCCATAAACGTGCCAGTCCGGCAAAGCCACCGCGCGGTGTCCATAATATTGCGGTTAGCAGTAAAAACAAACTTAAGATAAAAACACTGATGGCTAATGATTCAATATAGCGCTGCTCGGCAGTTAAGCTGATTAATGCACTGCTCATGCATAAAAAGACAACCAGCAATACCACTAAAAAACCACGAATAAAATCAATCTGTTTTGAAGCGGTGTCCGTTACCGGAATAAATAATAAGCCTAACGGCAGTAGCATTAACACCATACTGAATGTTGACTGTATTGATGAAGAAAGCGCGGTAAGATTAAACAGTTGAGGAGTGGTTATTAATATCAGTTCAAGAAATAGAATAATCACGGCGAAGCCGTAAGCGGCACGCGAAAGCCCGCGAGCAAAAATACGTCCGGTTAACAGGGTGAGCAGCAATAAAGACCATAAAACATACAGCCAGGGATTAAACCAGAAAATAAAAGCAAAAATTAAAACCGATAAAATGATGAGTTGTTTAGTGGTAAATGTGGACTGCTTTTTAACAACCGGTTGCCACAGTAGAAAAAAACCAAAATGCGCAATTAAAAAGCTGAGAGCTAGCATGTCGCTATCGCCCAGATGGATAGCCGCCAGCAAACTGGACAGCATTAAGCCTAATAAGCGGTGTTCGTTATTGAGCAGGAATTGATTGTTTGTTGGCATTTTTATTATTTTGGTAATTGATTAAGATTGTAGAACAGCAATGCAAGATTGGCAGTGATTTATGAGTAGTTTACTGTTTTAATGGTCATGATCCAGATGAGTGAGGTGTTAGAAAAACTGAAGAAAATCCAATTGGCTTCATTCAAGAGGTATCAATATGATTACGGATACAGAAATAAAAGCCCAGGGAGTTAAAATTCTTGCAAAATATCCTGGTGATATTGAAATGGAGAGATTTATAGCTCTTATTCAAAGAGAACCGTTTGATTATACAAAGTGGCATCAAAAAATGAATGAAGAAATGAGTATCGAAGAAATGAGTCGCCAGGCAATGTCTCTGAGAGATAAAAGCACCTGATAAGCTGTAGCCTGTAGGTTGGGGTGAGGTACGAAGCCCAACCTACAGGCTGCAAAACGTTCTTGGTCAAGTAAAACATCCAGGGTTATATTGGTGTCAAATAGTGCTTTCAAAGGTGCTTTTCCTCAAGATATTTTTCATAGTCTTTTTTATCAAGTTTGCTTTCTTTCAAAACACCTGTTAATGATTGAGTGATGGGCGCAATTTTTTTGTTTTTAGAGTCCAGGGCAAATACCGCAAAGTAATCAGCTACAACCTGAGAAAGGGATTTTCCCTGTTGTTTTGCATGTTCTTTAGCTTGCTCAATAAGCTCACTTTCAAGGCGCAATGTTAATTTTGTTTGCATAAGGCATCTCTTGGCGTATTTAAACTAGATTTATGATGCGTTTTTTTTTATTTTTTAGCAAATAATGC
>CAZALW010000105.1:0-9863 GCA_964485705.1 uncultured Thiotrichaceae bacterium | reverse complement strand
TTCAAAATCGATAGAACCTTCATTAAATCCTCGTTGTAAACCCCGGCGTTTTAGTTTCAGGCAAAACAGGTTGTAATAATGTTGTACGCGATCCTTTTCAACTGTTTTATGTGTTAATAAAAACCAGCTAACGAAACCGCCGACAACGGTTAAGCAGGCGAGCAATAGCATAATAAGTTTTGCTGAATCCGGCTCGTCAAAGCCTAGCGCTTTAAGCAAATCATTTTGTTTTTTCTGATTAAAGCCAATGACCCACTGATTCCAGTTGTTTTGAAAACTGTCATATAAAAAAGCAATGTTTTTAAACAATGCGCTATTTGATACCAGTAATAAAGGCAGTCGGTTATTTTCAAGCCCTGCATGTAATACGCCTTGTTCTACCCGGTCGGGTGAGACCGCAGCTGTCGGATCAATTCGCTGCCAGTGATTGCCTAACCAGACTTCAGACCATGCGTGTGCATCGGACTGGCGCACAATCATATAGTCATCCAGCGGGTTCATTTTTCCGCCCTGATAGCCGATAACCACACGAGCGGGAATACCTGCTGCACGCATTAAATAGGTAAAAGCACTGGCATAGTGCTCGCAAAAACCACGTCTGCTGTTAAATAAAAAATCATCCATGGCGTTTTCGCCCAGTAGGTCCGGGTTTAATGTATAAACGAAGTTGTTATTTTGGAAGTGGGCGAGCACGGCATTGATATATTGTTGCGTGTTGAATTTAGATTGCTGGAATAAATCGTTGGCAAGTTTTATTGTTTGTGGGTTTTTATTACTTTGGTTTTTACTAACCGGTAATAAGCGGTTTTTGACATCCTCCTGTTTAAATAAAGCCTGATTTTTGGCGCTGGTTTTTGAAGTGACGTGGTAGTTAATAATATTGGTTATTTTATCGCGTGTAATAAGCATGGCTTCACGATTAATGCGGTATTCATGTTCACTATTCACACTGATATTTTTTGCGTATTCAAGGCTCAATAACCAGCTTAAATGGGTTGGCTCCAGGGTGATCCTGTAATCAAAGGTGTTTTCGATATCGTCGTTATATTGAATATTTGCCTGCGCAGAATCAGGTGCATCATCACGCCGCCAGGTTTTTCCATCATATAAAGACAACACTGCACCGCGCCAGTACAGTTGGCGGTGTTGTGGTATGGCTTTATCAAACTTAACGCGAAAAGCAATGGCTGATGAACTAATCAGCCGGTTGATACTGCCAGGAGACATTTCTTCGCTTAAACCGGTTCTGCCGGTAAAGGCATCATCGGGTAGTCCCCATAATGGGCCGGAGATGCGTGGGAACAGGACAAATAAAATCAGCATGAGCGGTGCGGCATATAAAACAAAGCGCGCGGCCATGGATAAGGTGTTTTTTAATGATAAGGAGTTTAGTTTGTCACTCAAGGTAATCAGTGTGGCAACTAAAAACACAATCACTAAAAACACAAATAAAATCAGCCAGATTGACTGTGAATGGAAAAAATTACTGGCAATAATAAAAAATGCGCTATAAATAACGATGTGGCAATCGCGGCTATTTTTTGTTTCAAACAGCTTGAGTATGGTCATTAATGTGACCAGCGCGATGCCGGGTTGCTGACCAAATATGTGCCCATATGAATACAAAACCGTGAGAAAGCAAATGGCGACCAGTATTAGTTGAATGAATATTCCAGGGTTTGTCCTGCGATTTTTGATGATGAAAAATTGCCACAGGCTCAAACATACTATTAGTGAAGTGATGGCTAATGGCATGTGACTATATAGCGGTAAAGCCGATAGATGTATGCCAATCAGTAATAAAAAAAGAATATTCTGATCAGGTTTTTCGGTGGCTGTTTTCACGTTTAATACAGTGCTAGCGCGGTTAAACATAAATGAAAGTGTTTATTGCCACTGTTTGGTTGGATTTGTTTTTGTGGTAGTTTAATGCCGTAACATTGCTGTTGTTTATTAGCGTGGATAATTAATGCCGTCATAATAGCCAGTCGCTGTTCGCTATCAACAGCGGGAATATCATGCCAGTTGATCCAGTGTGTCACTGGTTTCGCACCAATAAATTCTTTACTGAATAGCTCGTCATTTTTTGCGGCTGCTTTCCATGATATCCGCGCTATGTTGTCACCCTGCTGGTATTTTCTGAGATGGCTAAAGTTTTCTACTCCATTACCTGCCAGGTCGGTATCGCCATTATCGCTGTGGTCAAAAACGGCTGGCCTGGTATTGTTATCCGGTGCTGGATAGACGATACATGACATCGACAGGTCTATCCATGTCCAGGCAATAAATAGCCCGGACGGGAACTCGGTATATAAGCGAAATCGCCCAGCATCTAATATACCGCGTTTATTTGTTACCACCTTAAATGTAATCATTTGGCGGCTATTTGCTGCGCAGTCAATGATGTCCTGTTGTATGCCGTGCTGGCTGATAGCAATGGAATGGCGTTGTATTAACTGTTGGTTAAGCAGTTGTACATTAAATGTTGCTGCCTCGCCTGAAAATACCGGCAGGCTATTGCTACTGTTTAATTCCAGTCCGGCGATATTGCGCCAGGTTGATAATAATAAAACGCCGCCAATACCTGTTAACAGGAAGGTTAAAATAAATCCCAGGTTTTTTTCATAATTGATAGAACCAACCAGTAAAGTCAGCAGTAACAGTGAAAAGATTAACCCGGCTTTTGTTGGCAGGATGTAAACCCGATCACGCGTTAATGTTACGCTGCCGGTAAATGGACCACTGCGGTTTGAAATGAATTTGAAAACAGGTCGACGACCAAAGTCTGGCCATAAAGTGTGCCAACGAAAAAGACGACTCACCCTGGTAAGTGCTGACATTAGCTTACACTGACTGACTCAATAATATGTTGTGCGGCTGATTGCAGTTGATTGGCTGGAAATGTCGCACCTGTATTATGTGCACTTGCTGCGTTTGTGCGAGTTGAATGAGCGTCTAAATTATTTGGTAGACGATGATTGGCCACTGTCGGCAGGATGGTTTGCACATGTTCGGGTAATACATATTTTTTACCATCCAGTAAGGCATAGGCTTTGGCAGCATTTAATAAAGCCAGGCCGCCACGAGGAGACAGGCCAAACTCAAAGGCACTGCTTTGCCGGGTGAATTCCAGTATTGCCTGGATGTAATCAAGTATTGCCGGTGAAACATGTAGCGCAATAGCAAGCTGCTGAGTGTTAAATAGTTGCTCTTTAGTAAACACAGGTTTCAGGTTTTTAATAATGGTGCGCCGGTCTTCACCTTCAAGTAACTGGCGTTCGGCATCTTTATCGGGATAGCCTAAATCTATACGCATTAAAAAACGATCCAGTTGTGATTCCGGTAACGGGTAGGTGCCAATTTGGTGTGTCGGATTTTGTGTGGCGATGACAAAAAATGGCTCGGGCAACTCGCGGGTTTCGCCTTCAACAGTAACCTGGTGTTCCTCCATGGCTTCGAGCAGTGCGCTTTGCGTTTTCGGAGTGGCCCGGTTGATTTCATCGGCGAGGATAAAATGGGAAAAGATAGGGCCGGGGTGAAATTCAAATACCGCCTGTTCGCGATTAAAGACGGATACGCCGAGAATATCAGCGGGCAGTAAATCGCTGGTAAACTGAATGCGGTGAAAATCAAGCCCCATTACCTGAGCCATGGTATGCGCCAGTGTGGTTTTACCGACCCCGGGCTGGTCTTCAATAAGACAATGACCTCTGGCTAATAAACAGGTTAACGCCAGTTTAATCTGTTGTTGTTTTCCCAGAATGACTTTGCCGATTTCCTGTGTGGCGGTATTGAGCAATGCCGTAGAGGTTTCTAGTGGGTTGTTGTTTATATTGTTCATGAATAAGTGATAGTTCAGATAAGGTAACCGGGTTGGCCTGCTTTTTTAGGATTATAGAATACTCACCCTGACAAAATGTAATATTCTGTATCATTAAGGCTAGTTCAATAAAGCCGGCTCATTAAAAATATTTTTGACTCAAGTCATTGAAGTGCGGGCAACACTGTCATACAATCAAGCAGTACAATAATTATATAATTGACGGGGTAAAAAATGAAAGTGATTTTACGATTAACAATGGCAATGGCTTTATTGCTGGCTGCATCAAGCAGTTATGCTTTTTTTGGTAATAACAGTGGTTGGGGTGGTGGTAACAACTGGAATCCTTATGATGAATGGGATCCACGTTACTGGATGGAAGAAATGGAACAGGCCTTTGATGATGACGACTACTATGGTGGTCCTCGTGGTTATGGTGGCCCACCTCCAGGTTATTATGGTGGTCCTGGTTCTTATGGTCCTCCTCCTGGTTATGGCCCACCTCCAGGTTATGGTCCTCCACCGGGTTACGGTCCTCCTCCTGGTTATGGTCCTCCTCCAGGCATGGCGCCTCGTCAGGCACCGCAGCAATAGTCAGACGGTTGCTGTAAGCTAGATAAAAAGCCCTCTTTTGAGGGCTTTTTATTGTGCAAAATAAAGGGCAGCTCTAGAATAAGACATGAGTGCTACTGTTTCAAGAATCAGTCTATATCAGAGTCATAGCTCACTCCATTAATAATGTACAGGTGTTTCTGTTGACCATTTTTGTTCTCTAAAGTAAAGCTAAACTCATCGCCCAGTGACTTGCCTAATAATGCCTTGCCCATAGGAGAGTCCATGCTTATATAATGCAATTTAGGGTCGAATTCATCAGGACCAACCACACGATAAGTTTTTATCTCTCCTTTCTCATTCTCAATAGTGACCCAGGCACCAAAATAGACTTTACCAGTATCAGCAGGAATGCGATCAACCACGACCATGTTTTCAAGTCGCTTGCGCAAAAAACGCACACGGGCATCAATTTCCCTGAGCTCTTTTTTGCGGTAAATGTATTCTGCATTTTCCGAGCGATCACCTTCTGCTGCGGCAGCAGAAAGAATACGGGTCACCTCAGGGCGTTTCTTTTTCCACAAATAATCATGCTCTTCATGCAGCCGTTTATGACCTTCGGCGGTGATATATTTTGAACCTACAGGTTGTGGTGGTCGGTATCTGCCCATTTAAGTTGTAATCCTAAGTAAGTTATATGTTGTATGTATTAAGTTATAAGTTAAAAACGTTATTCCATCCTTAGATCCGTAAACGGTGCATCCCTGCTCCACGAGTAGTGGCACATGGATGTGCTGTTTACGAACCAAAGGATGGAATAGTGCTAAAAACAAAAACTTATTTTAACCACAGATTAAGAAACTTAAAACATACAACTTATAATTTATAACCTCCGCTCCTGGGTTATAATTCGCACTTTATTAACTAGATAACTTTATTAAATAAACACAGGGTTTTGCATGGCATACGATGTTTCAACATTTCAGGGATTAATTTTCGCAGTGCAGGATTACTGGCAAAAGCAGGGCTGTGCCATCTTACAGCCACTGGATATGGAGGTCGGTGCCGGTACTTTTCATCCGGCAACGTTTTTACGTGCTATCGGTCCAGAACCGTGGCGAGCGGCTTATGTGCAGCCCTGTCGTCGCCCTACTGATGGGCGTTACGGTGAAAACCCGAACCGTCTGCAACATTACTATCAGTTTCAGGTGGTTTTAAAGCCGTCACCCGATAATATTCAGGATCTGTATCTATCCTCGTTAGAAGCCCTTGGTTTTGATTTGTTGGAACACGATGTACGTTTTGTCGAAGATAATTGGGAATCACCTACGCTGGGGGCATGGGGTCTGGGCTGGGAAGTCTGGTTAAACGGTATGGAAGTGACGCAGTTCACTTATTTTCAGCAGGTAGGTGGTCTTGAATGCCGACCGGTTACCGGTGAGATTACTTATGGTCTGGAACGTCTGGCGATGTATCTGCAGGAAAAAGAAAGTGTGTTTGACCTGATCTGGACGACCGGGCCACAAGGTGATGTAACCTACGGCGATGTGTTTCATCAAAACGAAGTTGAAATGTCGACTTATAATTTTGAACATGCCGATACCGACATACTTTTCAAAGAATTCGATGATTGCGAAGCGCAAAGCCAGCGTTTGATCACACTGAATTTACCGCTGCCCGCCTATGAGATGGTATTAAAAGCCTCACACGCGTTTAACCTGCTGGATGCACGCCATGCGATTTCAGTCACTGAACGCCAGCGTTTTATCTTACGTGTACGTGCGCTGTCCAGAGCGGTGGCGCAGGCATATTATGACTCACGCGAAGCTCTGGGTTTTCCAATAGGCAATGATATAAAAGCCAGAGGAGATGCTGCATGAGCCAGGATGATTTATTAGTCGAACTGGGCACTGAAGAATTACCACCAAAAGCCTTGAACAAGCTGTCACAGGCCTTTACTAATGGTATTGTAGATGGCCTGAAAAAAGCCGGCTTTGAAATTAATGAAGTTGAATCTTTTGCAACGCCAAGACGATTAGCGGTATTAGTTAAAAATATAAATTCATCACAACCCGATAGAAAAATAGAGCGTAAAGGCCCCAGCTTAAAAGCCGCTTACGACAGTGATGGCAAGCCAACAAAAGCGGTAATGGGTTTTGCTCGCTCTTGTGGTGTTGAAGTGGCTGATCTAGAGCAGCAGGAAACCGATAAAGGTATCTGGCTGGTTTTCAAAAACACAGAAAAAGGGCATCATTTAGCTGATCTGATTGCAGACATTGTTAACCAGTCTTTATCTCGCCTGCCCATTCCAAAACGTATGCGTTGGGGAAGCAATGAGGTTGAATTTGTGCGCCCCGCGCACTGGCTGGTTTTAATGTTTGGTGAAAAGATTCTCGATGCAGAGATTTTTGGCTTGAAGTCATCCAGGGAAACATTTGGCCATCGTTTTCATTCACGAGGTGAGATCACGTTACGGCATGCTCGGGATTATCAGGAAAGGCTGTTATCGAAAGGCCGCGTTATTGCTGATTTTGAACAAAGAAAGCAAATAATCAAACAACAAATTATAGATGCGGCGAGGCAGCTAGGCGGCGAGGCAGTGCTTGATGAAGAGCTGCTTGATGAAGTGACAGCCTTGAATGAATGGC
Source organism: uncultured Thiotrichaceae bacterium (assembly GCA_964485705.1). GTDB lineage: Bacteria > Pseudomonadota > Gammaproteobacteria > SZUA-229 > SZUA-229. The sequence goes on along the minus strand of CAZALW010000105.1, from coordinate 2,843 downwards.
CGGTAGCGGTAGCGGGCGAGTTTGATAAATTGTTTTTAGAAGTGCCAACTGAGGCCTTAATTAAAACCATGCAGGATCATCAAAAATACTTTCCAGTGCAAGGTGCGGATGGCAAGCTAAAAAATCATTTTATTACCATTAGTAATATTGATAGTACTTCACCGGAAAAAGTAAAAGCCGGTAACGAACGGGTGATTCGTCCACGCCTGGCAGATGCCATGTTTTTCTGGCAGCAGGACCAAAAACAGCCACTGGCATCTTTTAATGCCGCATTGGAAAAAGTGGTTTTCCAGAAACAACTTGGTACGCTTGCAGAAAAAACGGCTCGTGTTGCTGCACTGGCTGAATTTATAGCGACACAAGTAAATGTTGATAACAGCCGGGTCGATACAATCCAGATCAATATACTCCAGGTAGATGTGAGCCAGGTAAAACGTGCCGCGATATTAAGTAAGTGTGATTTGATGACCGATATGGTCGGCGAGTTTGCCTCACTGCAAGGCATCATGGGCAAACATTATGCGAATTTGTCGGGTGAATCCGCAGAGGTTTCGCTGGCGCTGGATGAGCAGTACAAACCGCGCGGTGCAAGTGACGACACCGCATCTGGCATCACAGGTCAGATTCTTGCCATCAGTGACAGACTTGATTCACTGGTGGGTATTTTTGCCATCGGTCAAAAACCAACGGGTGAGAAAGACCCTTATGCCTTGCGTCGGGCATCACTGGGCATTTTGCGTACCATAATAGAACGCCAACTGGACCTTGACCTTAAACAACTGATACATAAGGCGGCGCAGCTACTTAAGGGCAAAGTTGATGCCAGTAAAGTTGAGCTGGAGGTGTTTGAGTATATTTTAGAACGGCTACGTGCTTACTATCTGGATCAAGGCATCACGCCAGATGTGTTTGATGCCGTATCGGCACTAGCACCGTCGCGTCCATTGGACTTTAATAAACGTATAAAAGCAGTGTCAGCCTTCCGTAGGCTTGCAGAGGCACAAAGTCTGGCCGCAGCCAATAAACGTGTAGGTAATATCCTCAAAAAATCAACAGCAAAATCTACCGCAGGCTCTATGGCAGAAGCGGTGAAAACAGTTGATGAAAATTTGTTATCAGAAGATGCGGAAAAAAAGCTTTATGCGATTTTAAATGACTTAAGTAAAATCGTAGAGCCGATGTTCGATGCCGGTGACTATGAAGCGGCACTTAGCCAATTATCATCCTTGCGTGAACCGGTGGATACATTTTTTGATTCGGTGATGGTAATGGCAGATGATGAAGCTATTAAAAATAACCGTATTGCATTGTTAAATATCATGAACCAACTTTTCCTGCGTGCGGCAGATATGTCGCGTTTACACCAGTCGTAATCAGTATTCGATGAAAGTTATTGTTATCGATCGCGACGGAGTAATCAATAATGATTCCGATGCGTATGGCTGTATTAAAAGTCCGGAAGAGTGGATTGCGATTGCCGGCAGTCTGGAAGCGATTGCTCGCTTAAATCACAGTGGTTATATAGTTGTTGTTGCCAGTAATCAATCAGGATTGGCGAGAGGCTATTTCACCATTGAAATGTTGTCGGCCATGCATAAAAAGATGGATGAACAATTGGCAAAAATAGGCGCTAGAGTGGATGCTGTTTTTTATTGCCCGCATGGGCCGGATGATGGCTGCGATTGCAGAAAGCCGAAGCCGGGTATGTTGCTGGAAATTGGTCAGCGCTTTAACGTACCGTTAAAAGACGTTATTTTTATCGGCGATAGTATTTCGGATATTAAGGCAGCAAGCAATGCCCTGGCTAAGCCCATGCTGGTGCGTACCGGGAAAGGCAAAAAAGCAGAAAAGATTTTACTGACCCAATGTGAAAAAAATCAGGGTAAAGATAAGGTTCCGGTATTTGACGACCTGGCTTCGGCTGTCACTGCAATATTAAGGTAACAAACGATATGCAATCACAAGCTGTTTTATTCCGGGCTGTTTTATTTCTGCGGTCATTATTATTCTGGTTTGGCTTTATTATTAATGTCGTCGTTTTTGGTTTATTAATCGTGCTTTTGTTTTTTACACCATCATCATTTCGCCTGAGAATTGCCTGGCTTTGGTCGCGCACTAATAATTTTTTGTTGAAGATATGTTGTGGTATCAATTATAAAGTTACCGGTCAGGAAAACCTGAATATTGGTTTGAATAGTAAAGCGGCGATTATATTAAGCAAACATCAATCGACCTGGGAAACACTGGCGCTGCATTCATTCACCCCGTTCGTACATTGGGTTTTTAAGCGGGAACTGATGAAGATACCGATATTTGGCTGGGCGTTAGCGTTAACCGATCCCATTGCTATTAATCGTGGTGCGGGAAGAGCGGCGGTTAAGCAACTGATAGAAGAAGGCACAAAAAAGCTGGATCAGGGGAAATGGCTGGTTTTGTTCCCTGAAGGTACACGCACATCCCCTGGTAAAACACATAAGTATAAAATTGGCGGTGCCTTACTGGCAGAAAAGAGTGGTTATCCGGTGATACCTATCGCACATAATGCCGGTGAGTTCTGGCCAAAACACAGTTTTATAAAATGGCCCGGCACCATCAGCGTGGTTATTGGCCCGGCAATCAAATCGAAAGGGCGCAGTGCAGAAGAAATTAATGCCGAGGTTTTTAACTGGATCGAAAATACCATGAAAGAAATCAGTGATGAGTCTCGCTGGAACCGTTAGCTGTATAAGTTAATACTTCATCTGACAAACAGTGTCAGATGTGGAATGACTGGTTTCGACACTTAGCAGACGTTGGAAAAGCTGAAAAACATTGAGTCCGCGAAGAACGCAAAAGACGCGAAA
>CAZALW010000104.1:0-10045 GCA_964485705.1 uncultured Thiotrichaceae bacterium | reverse complement strand
CCGCCACTATCAAGCGTGATACCACCACCTGTGATGATTGTTTCAGCTTCCAACGCAGCTTGAGTTGAATCTGCACTTGACATTAATATTTCAAGTGAAACAGTTTCGCTGTTTATTTCCTCAAATCGTGGGTCTACGAACTGTTGTTGTGCTGTTCCTAATGCTGCATAGAACAGATATGCGCGTTGCTTTTGTGTAGTTGCACCAACACTATTTTTAAAATCAGTACCTATACTAATCTGCTCACCTGTCTCAGGGTCATATATACCACCGTTTAGTGATGATGCACCAGTATAGCCAGACCCGTGAATGTACCCCACCACCAAATACCATTTATCCAACACAGGAAAATCACCTGTTTTGAAATACGGATTGCTATTAGTTGTCCCATTCAGATTTAATGTTGCAGTATTACTACAGCCAAAATACATAGTTCCATCGTGTGATCCGGTACGTTTGACAAATACTGTGCTGCGATATGTTTTTGTATGATCGATTTGTAGTGTGGCATTCCAACCCCCACCTGAATCATTATTCAAATCGGGGCTACACAACCACACGGGTACAAATTCACCATTTGCATTTTTTGCAGTGATAATACTGTTTTCTGCTGTTGTGCCGTTTGGTGAAAATACTCCCTGTGACCCTGATGTACCAACTACCCATTGTGACGATGGGAGCAAATTTGCATTGGCTATGCGAGTGTCGTTGTAGTCTGTTACATCTGCATTCTCTTCACTCCACCCCTCAGTATAAACCAGTGCCGCTGCTATAGCCGCTGCCTCCGCTGCATCTGCTTTAGCTTGTGCGTCTGCTATTGCTCGCGCTTCTTCTGCTGTGACAATACCATCTGCATAGGCTGCTGCTGTTACATCATGTAGTACGTCCTGTGCGTCAGCATGAGCTGCCGCTGTAGCCTGTGCTGCTGCGTAGTCTGTTACATCAGCACCATCTTCATAATCAAGATCACTACGGTCTGATGTTGCCAACGCTCCCTGACCCAGTATTGATTTTGCATCTAATAACGCGTCTGAAAAATCACCGGTGAATGTATAACCTGATAAATTATTTAATACTGATACGTCCCAGCCGTCATTCCATCGTGACAATGTAAAATTACTGTATCCAGCCTGAAAATTTCTAACTGATATTTTTGGATATTGCCACACTGATGCTGTGTCACCGATAACGATTGCGCATTTGGTTCCGTTGTGCCCGAAACGTATACGATTATTCGCTGCTGTGTTGCCGACTATCTGAGCAAACTCATTAATCCAAGATGCAGCTGAACTATAGTTATATCCGCCGACATGTGCTGTAAATGATTTACTCGTTGTATAATTAAATACATCAATCTCCATTTTCATCATCGTGTTTGTCCACGACTGTGGTAATAAAATAACAATTGCACCTGTGGTATTAGCACCACCGCTAAATGATGCACCCTGGGGATTTGCTATTGTCAGTACACTATTTTCAGTTTGACTATTTGATACTCGATAATCTGTGTAATTTGTTACGTCTGCATTCTGATTGCTCCATGCTTCTGTGTAAGCCAATGCCGCTGCCTCCGCTGCATCCGCTTTAGCTTGTGCGTCTGTGGCGGCTGTGGCTTCTATTGCTGCGATGACTTGAGCCGGATCGCTGGGTAGTGTCAGGGTGACTATTTTGGCGGTTGCGCTTTCATTGCCGGTGGTGTCTATCAGTTTGACCCCGATAGTGTGCAGTCCTGCTGGTATTAATCCGGTTTCCCATGGGCTGGCTTTAATGGGATCGTCATGCAGGTCGAGACCGCCGTTTGTTATATCCAGTGCATCCCATGTTGCGTGCGTACCTGCTCTGGCGCGGTAGAGGTAGCCGGATAAATCCAGTGGTCTAGTTGCAATGACTGGATAGAACTGGCGGGTGCCGTCTGGTAGAACGGTCAGGGTTAAATCTAGCGGGTCGCCGGGTAAGGCGGTTTTACCGATTACTGTATGCGTAACTGTGGTTGTCCACACACTGCTGACATTGAGTGAATTGATGGTTTTTACTGCAAAATCATATGATACGCCGTCTTCTAGCGGGCCTATCATTAGTTGTTGATTTGTGGTTTTGCCAGCATTTGACCAGGTGACATCTGCTGTTTTTTTGTAGCGAACTTCGTCTTCTAAAATGTGTGCGTCTTTGGTGTGCCAGTCTGCCAAGACATAACTTAATATGCTGCCATCACCGCTTTGTATGAGTTGTCCGTTGCCAGAGAACAGCTGTAAATTATCTGGTGCTATGACATTTCTCGGGTCTGCCAGGCTTGATTTCGGTGCGGTTAATGCGGTGGCGAGACTGGCGGCATCAAATGTCCATGCGTTGCTATTGTATTCTTGCAGGATTAAATCGGGGCCGCCCACGCCGGACAGATTCCAGTCAATCACTCTAAATAGTTTGTTTGCCCAGCCCAGTTGTGCAATGGTTATTGGGATAACATCCCACACCGCATATTTAAGCCCGGTTATTTTTGCCGGAAATTCAATAGTTAGCGATTGACGGTGATTAATTAGCTCGATATTGGCCAGACGTTGCGCTGCATAAACGTTGTCCGTATAAGGCAGACTAATGTCCTGATAAATGCGCTCGCCACCGTCCTCAAGCTCAAAATCAGCGTTGGTAATGAGTGGAAAATCAGTTTGCTGATAATGGTCGTTTTTGTCAATAAACGTGCCTTGCACTGCATTAAACAGGCTCTGGCGTTTGTGTTTTGGCGAGAAATTAATTGAGCCGCGTAAGTCAGATTCGTTTAAACCTGTTGGCTGTGTGGCAACTGCCGCGCCTGCGTGTATGTGCCACCGCCCCATTTGGAAAATAGACGCGCCAGCACCGGCGGACTGTAGCTCACCCAGCACATCTATGGGGCTTTCACCATGGTCAAACGCGCCGTTTATTGTGTAACGTTTTTGTACAACATCAGTATGCTCTATATAGTCAGCGGTAACTACGTGATCGTGTAAGGCATTTATTACTGTAAATGTTAGCTCATCAATAACAGTTACGGCATAAGCAGGGGAAGAGCCTAACAACCAGCTGTCAAACGTTATACTGTCATTGGCTGTTAAGCCATGTGGCCATGCGGTGGTTATTGTTGTTGTTGTGCCGTAGTCAAAACTAGCGACAAGAATAGATTTTCTGCTGTCAACAATTTCATCAGCAATATTGGCAGCCGCAATCAAAGCGGGTTCGTCTATTTCTGTGGCATCACAATTAAAACCATATTGCCAGCGTAGATAATCATTAACACACAACGCCCAGTTGTCAGCCCACCCGGGTAGTCCTGTGCGCGGGTCAACAATGTCTTTTTTGCCTTTAACCAGGGCCTTGATGTTGGGTACGCCGTTCGGCCATGCTTCGCGGTTGTATGCGAGGCGTACATGCAAATAAGCAACGCTCTGTAATCTGTGGTCGGTTGTCCATTCTGGCACGGCTGCGACTAAATCTGGGTCGGCTAGTTGGTTGGCGGTGCCGAGGTGTTTGGTGATGGTTACTGCTTCTGAGCCTTGTCTTAGAACTTTTAATTTAGTGTAGTTTTGTCCTGTTGTGCCAGAGGTTATATTAAGCGTTATTACTGGTACCGCAGATTCAACTATGATAAAAAACGGATCTGGTCGACCAAGCCAATCAGGATCATCACCATAAGGATTAATGTCTACGCTTGCTATATAATCAGCATGCGCGTCTATATTGTTTTTCAATACAATAGCTGTACTGCCAGTAAACAGCTCATTATTGATTGTAACTGAGTACACTCCATCTGATGAAGCGGGGTAGTACAGCCTAATTTTATTAAAGGTTTGGTACTCATCCCAGTCAGAAAGAGGCTTGTCATTCAAAAAGATCTCACCAATAGCCTCAACTTCATGTCCTGCCAAAGGCATCACTAAATGCAAAAACTTATTATCTTCGCCGGAGTTGGCGACATAAACCAGCGGCCCCGACACCATTGCCTCACCGTAAACCACCTGCCGAGGTGCAGCGGATGAGCGAAACATGGTGGAGCGCCCTTTGGCTTTTGCTGAAAAACTCTGTTGATTTTTTGCAAGCGCTTTACCGACCAAAGCCGCTGCACCATAAATCGCTACTGTTTTAGCAAACACACCCCAAAAAGCAGCGGTGAACCCTGTTTTGAAAACAGCAGAAATAGCGGCTCCTACAATTACCTGTGGCATTTCAAACCCTCCACGCAAGCAGCCAGTTTTTCATCGGCACCAGTACCACGCCATCCACACCAGCCGCCACCGCATTCGCGCCAGCAACAATGCCAGCGGCTTTTTGTTTGTCTGTTTTAAGCAGCACCACATCACCACGTTTTGCCATTTTTACCGGTATCTGCACCCCCAGTTTGCTATCCAGCAACTCAGCCAGGTCTTTAAAGCCTTGCTCTTTAATCACTCTTAATGAGCCTTTAAACGAGGCATATTTACCCCTTAAACCCTCTGCCAAATCCGTTCCTGTCATTTCTTTTATCAAATCAGCCGCAAATAACGAGCAGTCATGTTTGCCCCACTCAAACAGTGTGTTTTGATTTTTTTCTATAGCAGTAAACAACTTTAATTCCCAGTCAGTCTTTCTAACTAAAACCGGTGGGCTTTCATTTTTCACTTTTCGTTTTTCATTTTTCATTTGAACTACTCCGGCCCCCACAAGATTTCCTTTTCCTGCATCTGACTAACAAATTCCAAACCCTTATCACCGGGGTACTCTTTTTGCTGGTCTGCATCGGTATAGCGGCGCATACGGGGGCGTTCCCAGTCTGCCATGCGTGATTCGATATCAAGTTTGAGGGTTGCGGTTTTGCCTATGTCACCGGACAGGGTATCCATGCGACCAGCCCATGGCCCTACTGGATCACCGATTATTTTATGGTCGTTATCTAAAAAGGCTAAATAAATAGATGCCGCTCTGCCCTGTATATCGTCATTGAGTGCAATAGCGACCAGGGCACTGTCTATGCCGGATAGCTCAAGACTAAAACCGTATGTTTGCAGTTCGGTGGTTTCCTGTAATTCGCTGATTTTGCCAAGCTGACCCACACCTTTAAATGTGTTGCCATTAAATACCACATCACCTACCCCGGAATGGGCATAAACCATGCCAGAGGGAAAATCCAGTTCGACTAATAACAATACACGGTAGTTATCCGCGTCCAGTTCTGGCTCAACATTGGTGTGTATATTACGGCTCATCGTATATCCTCAATAAAACTCAAACTCAGGTTGTTTAATGCCCGGCGTGAGGTAATGCGCCCCTGTTTGTCATCTACCAGCATCATTTTTGCTGGCGCATTATTTATCACGATTAGACTGTTATCTACAGGCGCATAACGCTGTGGTGATTCGATTTGTAATGTTGCTAAACCACCTGCATCACTGTTGACATCGGCAGTGATTATTTTTAATTCGCCGCCGATGGAAACATAATCTCCGACAAGTAAAACACCTGATTGATTTACCTGCCAGCCATCACTAATGATGCTGCCACCTGTTTGACCTGCGCCACGTACCAGAGGCGTGCCTGAACCACTACCACGTGGGTTCTCTCTGGCATGGTTCCACAACAAAGCCCGGTTAGCCTTACCACGCAGGCGCATAATAAACGCCTCCAGTTCGGCTATTTCAGAGCGTTTAAGGTTTTCAAAACGCAGGCTTGCCAGCCATTTTGAGCCGGGTGACTCAGCTGTCTGCTCTATACCGGTAAACGGGCTGACAAAGCTCTGGCTGTTTGTAATAAGCTGCCATTGCACTTCAGCAGGGCGCAAATCGGGAAAAGGAAAAGTTGCCATTATCTACGCCCCGAAATACGCGACACACTACCGCCACGGTTCATGTTTGCGTAGATCCGCGCTTCGGTTTGCCTGCTGTTTTCATCCAGCATTTGCTGGATACGCCCTTCGTCTGCACTGCTGACGCTGGAAAAGTCGTTGTGATTGGTGATGGAGACGACATTGCTGGTGGCTGGTGAAGCCCCGCCGGTAGGTAGGCCGTACTTTCTCATGCCTGCCATAGTGCGGGCGTCGATGATGGCTTCATTTTTGTGTAGTTTGGCTATGTAGCCGTCATGGGGGACGTTGGATAAGCCTGTTGCGTGGGAGTTAAAAGAAATAGGCGCGTCCTGATCAGCCAGCATGCCTGTTTGTTGTGAGCCAAAATCAGTGCCGTAGGTTGATGATGTGCCTATATTAGCAATACCGCCGATAAACGCATTAAGATAACCGCTAATTGCATTACCGACTGTTGCCTGGTACTGCATTCTGATTAAATCATCAAGCACGGAATCGACAAAACTACTAAAATCCAGCTTTCCTGTTCGAACAGCTTTTCCCCAGTCATTTTCAAATGACCGTGCCGCGCCAGAGGCCGCATTTTCAACCGTGACTAGCCCACTTTTAATGCCAGAACCGAATCCATCAAGACCGCTTTCAAGATCAAGTGCATCCTGTTTTAAATTACTCAGAGCAGCACCCATGCCAGCAGCATCTTTTTTTCCCTCGTCTGCGGTTTGTTTTGATTTTTTACGGTTGAGATCAAACTGATCTCTAATTTCTTTTAGTTTTTGTTTTATTGTGTCAGAGGGTAGCTCCATCGCCAGGTTGTGCAGCTCTAACTTAGACGCAATAATACTGGCAACCGTTTGGTCGGCAATGTCCTGCATACCTGCAGCAGCGACAGCGGTTGCCGCTTGCATGTTTGAAATACCAGCATAGGCTTCTGCTGCCGTTTTATTAAATGGCGAAAGAACACTGAGGGCTTTTTTAACCCAACTCAGCAATCCGTTAATCATACTGGTCAACATTGTGGACAATCCAGCAGCAACGGTATTTACCGCGCCAGCAAAGCCCCACATAATGACCTTTAAACCGGCAAAAACAATCTTTAATCCATGCCAGCCATCAATAAACACGCCTACCGATGTGGTGGCGTTTTCCATGCCATTAATAATAGCCATCGACCAGTTTTCAGCCTGGTCAGCACTGTCTTTCATGGCTTTGTCTATGTCATTATTAAAAATAATGACAATAGCTTTTAAATAATCAAACAAGCCACCATCCATTAACCATGTGCGAAAACGAAACCATTTGTCACTCATCATTGATAACATTCCGCTCCAGGTACCTGCCAATAAACCAGTCGCCCCACCAAACTGACTGTCCATTTTTGTCCATTCGTCCATTAGTTTTTTGCGGGTTTGTTCTGCACTGTAAGACACGCCGAACTCAAACCCCAGCATGGCGGTAATACCTCTATCACGAAATAAATCTGCCGCGCCTGCGCCAGCAGAATACATACGAATAACCTGTTCTGTTGTTTGTTCAATGGATAAGCCAGAGGTCGCGGCAAGGTCGCCAATTAGCGGCATCCACTGTTTAATCTCATCCACACCACCGCTCATTACACCTGATAACTGCGTGGCTGAACTCATTATTTTTTCGTACTCGAACGGTACTTTTCCGGCAAAATCCGCCATTTCTTCAAACAGGCGATTGCCTTCTGCCTGTGATCCAAGTAAGACTGTTAGCCTCACCCGGTATTGTTCAGCAGCAGAGGCGGCACTAACAAAAGATTTTGCGGCAACACCTGCGCCTAAAGATAAAAACAAACCTTTTAATGAAAAAAGCTGATTTGATAATCCACCGACAAATGAGCGGGTTTTTTTAATGGCCACGCCCATCATGGCAATCTTTTTACCAGCAACTCTTGATTTATTACCAGCGGTTTGCGAGCTATTACCGAGCTTGTCCAGTTCCTGTTTAGAAGCCCTCACTTCGCCCACTAGTCCGCCACCATCAGCGGTTAAGGTAATACCTAATTTTATATCACTCATTATGTATTATCTCCAACGCTGCAAGTTCCATTATTTGCAGGTTTTTAAATTTGCGTTTTTTGTGCTTGACGTTCATTATGGTTAAATACTGCGTGATCGCGCTGTAATCGAATCCAGTAAATTGAGGCCGCCATTGTGTTTGCAGCGAGAGAAAAAGCAGTACGGTATCCCAGTTATTAGCCAGTACTAAAAAATCATCACTGCATTTCAATTGTTCGACAATCTCAGGCGGTGCACCAAAAGCGACAGCGCCATCTACTGCCCCGTCTTTACCACTATCATTTAGACTGGCTGCCCAATGCTCGGCAGCCTCAATTAGTTTTTTCTTCTATGGCCTGAAATGCAGTCGCGATAAGCCACGCCAATGGCAGATAAAACATAAGGGATGTTAATTAAGCGGCGCAGGTTTTCATCATTAAACTCTAATGGCTCACCATTAACGTCTTTTACATCATCATGAAAACCAGTAATCACGGTTTTAAAAAACGCCTGATTCTGCGTTTCATCATCATCAGTATTAAAATCATCTTTTGCGGTTTCTATATTGATGACATTAAAATCGAGATGAAACTTCTGCTTTGTATATTTACCGCCGTTTTGCGGTACAGAAACGATAACAGGCCATTTTATTGATGCACTTTCTTCTTGTAATTTAAACATTATCTACCCCTATCGAATCGTACAACGATATTCATCATCACCCGCATCGGGCACAAACACTAAATCCGCTTCGATGAATTTCTTTTTATCTTCTTCAACCGGCTTCGGATTAATAATTTGCACTTTGGGCGCGGCGTGCTCAACGATATTGCCCACTGTTGTGCCGTGTACCAGGCTAAACGCGCCTAAAGTATTGGCTTTGGCAACGGTGTACACGTTCCACACGCTCAGCGGCACGTCTTCAAATTTGATTTTTCCGGTGATTTTGCGGTCAACTACAACCACTTCTTCAACACCGATTAAGTCGCGGTGAATGACCTCGTTGCCTGAGCTAATCACCAGGCTGGAACATATAAGATTGCGACCAAATAACTGGCAGGTTGGTGTGTTGTCATTGCTGACGTGCTTAGGTGCGACAAAGCCGCTGAAATCGGGCACAACACTGACCACACTGGACGGGTCTGCCCACAATCCGGTCATGGCAAAATGCCAGTAGGGGATGCCTTTTTTATCCATTTTTACGCTCCAGACACCTCTTGAACCAATTAATTTATGCTGTTGATCGGCAAAATACATATATAGAGTGCACGATTCTTCGTTTTCGGACACTGGGTCATACTGTGCGCTAACGCCGACAATATTTGTTTCTGCCAACGCGCAAGCCCGCATTAATACATCGTAAGCCGGAATACCGCCTGCTGAGCCTGCACCCGCCATTTCAACATCAAACTCCAGCAAAACATGTGCACCAACGTGTATCTGCTGGTATGCGCCAGATTCCGGGCGTAAATTATCACGCTCAATGGTTTCAGCCGCCAACGGTGTTAAATTGACGTTTCTCACCAGCATAGCGTTTGCGCCAACGGGAGCGGCATCCGCGCCATAAGGGTTCTCAGTTTTTGCTACAATTATCTGTTCGCGCCATCTCATTTTTTATCCCCTTTTTTAGTTGCAATGGGTTTGTTGTTTTGCACTACCGGTTCAGCAGTCACATTAAGCGCCTTGCCGTCCTTGTCACGAGGTCGGTTACCATCTTTATGATCTAAAGTCTGCTCAACCAGTTCGGGTTTATCACCCGGTTTGTTCACTATGTATGCGCCACCTGATCTCATGTTTTTCTCCTAAACTTTTCGTTTTGTGTATGTTGTTTGATAAAAATCCATCCACCACAGCACCTGATTGCTAAAACCCAACAGGCGGCCACTGACATATTCCACCTGCTCATTAGCATCATCAGGTTGCCAGCCAAGCAAAACCGCGTCAATCTGGTCACGAATGACTTTAAGCTGGTCAATGTTTTTGGCGCCTGTTTTAGCACCGGCATTTTTAACCGCTATCGCGACACCGACATTGACTGTTACCGTCTGATCAACGGCCCCCATCAAACTATTAGCCCCGGCTTTTTCTGTGCCAATAATCAAAAAAGCAGCAGGAGCCTGTTTCAGTTCTTTTTTTGCTGCAATTAGGTCAGCCGCCAGTCCGACTTTTTTTAAATCGGTATTGGCGATATCTAATTTTGTTTGCCATAGCGTTAAAT
>CAZALW010000103.1:0-10090 GCA_964485705.1 uncultured Thiotrichaceae bacterium | reverse complement strand
GTAAAGCGTATTATCCTGCTGATAATAATGGGCGGGAGGATGCGATTATTCTGGCAAAGTATCTGGCTAAATGAATAGTCAGGAATTTCACAGGCAGGCATTCGTCCGTCCGTAAGCAAAGTATAATTGCGCCGCTATGGCATATTTAGAAGAAGTTAAACGTCGGCAAACCTGGGTAAAAAATACACTATTTTTTGCATTCCCTAAATCGCACTTCTATTTTTAGACAAGCCCTAAAGGTAAGATCACCTTTATGATGCGCTATTATAAAGCGTTGCATAAGTATTCGCAGTGTGTGTTTTTGAAACACGCCGTAAATATGTCCCTATAGGCTTGACGGTAGCGTCCATGCTACCGACAGTTTAAAAATACACACTGCGAATACTTATGCAACGATTAATACTATAACAATGTCCGCAAAGACTTTGACATTGGCACTTATCTGTTGATGTCCCTGAAAGAGGCACGCGACGAAAACCAGCGACTTCGCAAAAGTTAGAACGTGGTCATAATCCAAAAGTTGTATGCCAGCTTGAGTGGCAAGCTAAGGCATATGAGGCGTGATGTGATAGATTGTTTGAACTGCTAGGGTTTGATGGATATGCACCAGCTAATGATAATTTGATTGAGCTGGATCAGTGGCCAAATACTCATTGAGGAGCGAGTTATAGAATTAGCTTCTATAACTCACTATTATGTGTTATTTTGAGTTATAAGAAAAGGGCTTATAACTCATGCAGTGGAACTGGCAACAAAAAGACTGGGCAAATTTTATCTACAAGATAGAGGGTTTTCGCGAATATGAAAGCCAGTTTTTGCATAAAGCTGGAATGATGTGTGGCAGTATGAAGCATATTACTGATGAGGATAAAGAAACCTTAATGGTTACTCTTGTCAGTGATGAAGCTTATAAGACCTCAGAAATAGAGGGTGAGTTACTTGACCGTGATTCCCTGCAATCATCTATTAGAAAACATTTTGGCTTAAAAACAGATAGCCGAAAAGTATCTCCTGCCGAGCAAGGTATTTCTGAAATGATGGTTAGTCTTTATAAGAATTATGAAATACCTCTTAGCCATGAACAGCTTTTTACCTGGCATAAAATGCTCACCAATGGACGCAGGGATCTAAACGATATAGGCACTTACCGTACCCATGAAGACCCTATGCAAATTGTGACTGGTAAAGTGTATGACCCAAAAGTCCATTATGAAGCTCCGCCATCAGCCCAGGTGCCAGGTGAAATGGATGCGTTTGTAGCATGGTTTAATCAGACCGAGAAGGGGCAAGCAAATGAATTACCTGCGCTAATCCGTTCAGGTATTGCGCATATTTATTTTGAAAGCATTCACCCTTTTGAAGATGGCAATGGAAGAATAGGTAGAGCAGTATCTGAAAAAACATTATCACAAAGTCTTTGTAGACCAACCTTAATTGCTCTTGCATCCACTATCGAAGAAAAACGAAAACGCTATTATACCGCCCTGCAAAATGGGAGTAGAAATTTAGAGATTAATGAATGGCTTCACTATTTTTGCAATATGGTGTTGTCAGCTCAAGATCACACACAAATAATGATTGATTTTTTAATTTACAAAGGAAAATTTTATCAGCAATTTGATCATCAGCTAAACCCACGCCAAGCAAAAGTTATTGAGCGTATTTTTAGAGAAGGTGTTGATGGTTTTAAAGGCGGTTTAAGTGCTGAAAACTATATCAGTATTACAAGCGCGGCAAGAGCGACGGCCACAAGAGATTTACAAAATTTGGTAGAAATAGGTGCATTCAATAAAACAGGTGAACGGAAATATACACGTTATTATTTAAAAGATAATTGATGCTTTTTAAATTTGACTGATGAGAGCGTTCAAAATTTAATTTACAGGGTCTGTGTCAGGGTAATTTAGATTTCCAGTACGCCATCTAAGCGACCTTCAAAATAAATATCTAGTTGAGGTAATGCCTGGCTCCAATTCTGGATGGGCATGGTTCATTTCTCTGTGGCGTTTATATGCCCGCATACAATAATTTTAACAAGCTATTTTTGTTAGGGAGCGCGCTTTTGGTTTTTGTTGGTTTGTGGAACTGGCGGTGTATCGCTTCAACTGCATTGGTGGTATAAATAATTTTTCGTATTGGCTCAGGGTATTTAAAGTAAGCCGATAAATTGTCCCATTTATTGCGCCAGGACTTAATGACAATCGGGTCGAGGTCTCTGGCAAGCTCACAGGTTTATATAATTTCGTCTATTGGTACTGCCAGTACCAATAGACAATTAAATTTAAACCCATTCGATGAAGGTTTAAATTCATTAGAAATGCATATATTATATATAATAATATATATTAAATATTGTATTATCTATTATTGTATATAATATTCTTGATAGAGATTGCAATGAGTGATATATCAAACTATATATAGTGTACCTAGTGATATAGAAAAATAGATCATAATGTCATATTTAAACGATGAAATACTCGAAAGCCTTAAAAGGGCACGAAAAGCAAAGGGGCTTAGCCAGCGTGAGCTAAGTGCAAAGTCGGGCGTACCCCAAAGTCATATATCAAAGATTGAGAATGGGGCAGTTGATTTACGTGTCTCTAGTCTCGTTGCGCTTGCTCGAACGCTTGATCTCGAACTGGAGCTTATACCTAGAAAAACTGTTCCTGCGGTGCAGTCCATTGTGCGTAAAACTATCAATGCCGATTTTATGAATACGCAAAAACGTGTTCAAGTAAAGCCTGCTTATAGTTTAGATGATGAAGTGGATGATGAGTAATGTATCGACCTTGAATGTTCTTCTATACGGCAAGCTAATTGGAACGATTACTGACGTTGGTGGTGATCGATCTTTGTTCGCTTTTACGCAAGAATATATTGAAAATAGTGAACGCCCAATATTAAGTCTTGGCTTTAAGGACACGTTAGGTGAGTTGATAACTGATTTTAATCCAACGCAAACTAAGCTTATTCCATTTTTTTCTAATCTTTTGCCTGAAGCTGAAATGCGAAATTATTTGGCAGAGCGCGCTAATGTAAACCCTGATCGTGAATTCTTTTTACTTTGGGTGTTAGGACAAGATTTACCTGGAGCGGTAACCGTTGAACCAGCTGATGGTGAAGCATTACCCCCAAACGTAAATGAACCAACAGATGATGAAGAGCTGCAGAAAGAGGGGGCGTTACGCTTTTCATTAGCTGGTGTGCAATTAAAATTTTCAGCGGTAAAGAATACGTCTGGAGGTTTAACTATTCCTGCAAGTGGAGCGGGAGGCTCATGGATTGTAAAACTGCCTTCTAGTCGATTTGATCATTTGCCTGAAAATGAATTTTCTATGATGGATCTGGCAAGAAAGATAGGAATGGATGTTCCAGAAACCAGCTTAATTGATATACAAGACATTGCGGACATTCCATCAGGCATTGAGAAGTTTGGAGACAGTGCCTTCATTATCAAACGCTTTGACAGGAATGGCTTTGATGAAAATAATCGGGGATCACTCGTTCATATTGAAGATTTTGCACAAATCTTTGGTGTTAGGCCCGTTGATAAATATAAAAAAGCAACAATGCGCCGTATTGCTCAGGTAATAGGTATTGAAGGGCAAGAAAGTGACATAGAAGAATTTATTCGAAGGCTGGTTTTTAATGTCCTAATTGGTAATGCAGACATGCATTTGAAGAACTGGTCGTTGATTTATAAAGACCCGCAAATGCCTTCAATATCGCCAGCGTATGATTTTGTTTCGACAATTGCTTATATTAGAGATAACTCAATGGCTTTGAAGGTAAGTAGAAGCGATCGTTTTGATGCATTTTCAATGGATGAATTATCTCATCTTGCCGCTAAAGCAAGATTGCCTGAAAAGCTAGTGCTAGATACAGCACGTGAAACCGTTGAGCGTTTTCATGATGTTTGGGGAGAAGATAAGACTAATCTTGCATTAACAAAGGATGCGATAGATGCAATTGATGAACATCTTAAGAAGCTTCCTATAGTCAGCGGAAAATTCTCGGTATATCCCTACTGAATAATCTAACGTATAAATCATTGAGCGCAAAGGAATTTAAGGTTGTTGATTCCCCAATATTCCTTTATTCTCTCACTTGGTGTTTGAGTGGATAAAGACATGAGTGACGAAATATTAACCTTGAAAGAAGTTGCTAAATATCTCAAGTTAGCTGAGAAAACAACCTACCGCTTGGCAGCAGAAGGTAAGCTGCCAGGCTTTAAAGTGGGTGGTAGTTGGCGTTTCCGAAGAGATGAGCTTGAAAAATTCACCAAAGCTGCCCCAGCAAATGTGAAGGCTAAATGAAGCTATGGAAATAATTGACAATATAAACCATCTGCTAGGCGATAATATAAAGCAAGATATACAAAAAGGCTCAAAACTTAAAATTGCAGCTTCATGTTTCTCTATCTATGCGTTTGAAGCCCTAAAAAAAGAATTACATAAAATTGATTCCTTGGAATTTATTTTTACTTCACCAACATTTGTTCCAGATGAAACAATAGACAAAATAAAGAAAGAACATCGTAAGTTTCATATCCCAAAAGCCGAACGAGAGCGTAGTTTTTATGGTAGTGATTTTGAAATACAGCTCAAAAATAAACTTACCCAGCGTGCGATTGCCAAAGAATGCGCGGAATGGATAAAAAGGAAAGCCCGATTTAAATCAAATAGTGGTAAATCACCTATGCAGCAATTTGCGTGCATTGAGAATGGTGAAAATCAGTCAGTTTATCTTCCTCTTCAGGGATTTACCGCAGTAGATCTTGGTTACCAGCAAGGAGATGCTGTATCAAATATTATTACCAAACATAATGAACCAGCAAGCACACAAGTATATTTACATCTGTTTGACCAGATATGGAGTGATCCTGAAAAAATTGAGGATGTAACCCCTCAGCTTTGCGATCATATTGCTAGTGTTTATAAAGAGAATCCTCCAGAGCAGGTTTATTTTTTTATGCTCTATAACATCTTCAATGAATTCCTGGAGGATATAAATGAGGATGTTCTACCCAATGATTTAACTGGTTATCAAGATAGTCTAATTTGGAAGAAGCTCTATAATTTTCAGGAAGATGGCGCTACGGGAATTATCAATAAACTGGAAACATACAATGGCTGCATTCTTGCGGATAGCGTTGGCTTGGGAAAGACATTCACAGCCCTTGCTGTTGTTAAATATTATGAGCTGAGGAATAAGTCAGTTCTTGTTCTTTGCCCTAAAAAATTGGCTAATAACTGGCTGAATTATAATAGGAACCTTAAAACAAATATTTTTGCCAAAGACCGCTTTAATTATGATGTGCTTTGCCACACAGACCTTCAAAGAACCAGTGGTGAATCTTTCGGAACACCTCTGGATAGAATAAATTGGGGGAATTATGATCTCGTCGTTATCGATGAATCTCATAACTTCCGTAACAATGATGCCTTTAAGGATAAGGAGACCCGATACCAAAAGCTCATGAACTCGGTTATCAAGGATGGTGTAAAAACAAAAGTTCTGATGCTATCAGCTACACCTGTAAATAATCGCTTCAATGATCTGCGTAATCAGCTTGCATTGGCATATGAGGGTGACGCATCAATTTTAAACAAAAGACTCCGAACGACTAAGGGCATTGATGAAATATTTCGCAGGGTACAGGCTACGTTTAACGCATGGGCAAAGTTCCCTCCGGAAGAACGAACAACTGATGCAATTTTAAAGGAATTAGATTTTGATTTCTTTGAACTGCTTGACAGCGTAACCATTGCCAGATCACGCAAGCATATTCAAACATTCTATGACACCACAGAGATTGGCAGCTTTCCAGAGCGCAGAAAACCTATCTCATATCGTAGCCCTCTAACAAACCGAAAAGACGTTATGGGCTTTAATGATATTTTTAGGGAACTGTCTTTATTGAAGTTATCCATATATGCGCCTGTTAGCTACATACTGCCCAGCCGCATTGCAAAATATGAAGAACTATATGATACAGAAGTTGCTGGCGGTAAAAGCAAGCTTCGACAGGCTGACCGAGAGAAAAGTCTTCAAGCACTGCTGACAACAAATTTGCTTAAACGCCTTGAAAGCTCAGTAGAGGCATTTCGGATTACTTTAAATAAACTAAAAAACAAACACACAGAAACACTATTAAAAATTGAGATCTACAATCAGCGTGGCGAAGATAAAGGGGTAGAAGACAATTCGGCCTACTATGAAAATGCAGAACCAGATGATGATGACTTTTTGGAAATGGAAGAAGATGTTACAGGCGGTAAAGTTCAGATCAAACTGTCTGATATGGACATGCCATCATGGGAGCATGATTTAAAGGCTGATATTACTATTGTTGCTGCGCTTCTTAGTGAGATGCAGAAAATCACTCCAGAGGATGACACCAAACTTCAGCATTTGAAAAAACAAATTGATGAAAAAATCGCCAACCCGATAAATCCTGATAATAAGAAAATTCTTGTTTTTACCGCCTTTGCGGATACAGCTAATTATCTTTACGAAAATTTATCTGACAGTCTTCAGATTTCGCACAGCCTTCATACTGGTAAGGTGACAGGAACATCCTCGCCCCAGTCAACATTAAAGCCAACATTGAAAACAAATTATGATTTTGAATCATTGTTAACGCTATTTTCTCCCCGCTCAAAAGAAAAAGATATTGTCCTTCCTGCTGAGCCAAACGAACTAGATATTCTAATTGCCACAGACTGCATATCAGAAGGACAAAACCTTCAGGACTGTGATTACCTGATTAACTACGACATTCATTGGAATCCCGTGCGGATTATTCAGCGTTTTGGCCGGATTGATCGTATTGGTTCTATAAACACCAGCATTCAGCTTATGAATTATTGGCCAGACATTTCTCTTGATGAATATATCAATCTTAAGGAGCGTGTTGAGAGCCGCATGGTGATTGCGGATATGGCTGCCACTGGTGATGACAATGTCTTAAGCGCAAAAGCAAACGATATATCTTACCGCAAAGAGCAATTAAAACGCCTCCAGGAAGAAGTGATCGAGATGGAAGACCTCAAATCAGGGGTATCAATAACAGATCTTGGTTTGAATGATTTTCGTATGGATCTCTTGGGCTACATTAAAGAACATGGTGACATGTCTAGCATACCTAACGGAATGCATGCCGTTGTACCAGCAGCACCAGATAAAGGATTAAATCCTGGTGTTATATTTACTCTGCGTAACCGCAATCAAAGCGTCAACATCAATCAACATAACCGCTTGCATCCATACTATATGGTTTATATCGCTAATGATGGTGAGATTATTGCAAACCACAGCGAGGTTAAAAAACTCCTGGATTTAGTAAGAAGCACCTGCAAAGGTCAACGCAAACCACTTGATGATATTTGTCGTTTGTTTAATAAGGAAACGGATGATGGTCGAGATATGGGGGCGTATTCCAATCTATTAAAAGAGACTATAGGTTCAATTATTGATCTCAATGAAGATAAAGATATTGATAGCCTTTTCAGTGGAGAACGCACAACCGCCCTGATTGATACCATTGCAGGGCTTGATGATTTTGAACTGATTAACTTTCTTGTTGTGCAGGAAGCCTCTTTTAATAAAGAGAGGGTTTAATGAGCGCATTATTTGATTATCCAAAGCAAGCAGAATTTGGCCGTATAGTCGCCAAGAACAAAATATATGATCGAGTAAAGCCTGGCCGTAAAATTAAAGATGCGTTCGTATCTCAAGTTGAGAAAATCATCTGGCAATATAAGCTCGCCCCAAAAACAACAAACATACCAGAAACGGCCAAGGTCAAAGAAATTGAAGTTTTTGAGATACCCTTAAAAACAGAGAGCCTGGACAAAAATATTTTGCGATGCATTGATAAAGCCATTGCACACCCGATTGTTTTTCATCTAACTTATGCTGGTAAAGTAAAAGTCATTGCTACATATAAACGCCCTGGCGAAGCAGATGCCAGTAAATGGGTGATTGGTGATGAGTATTTTGAAACAGACTGGTTGCCAGCAGATACAGATCGTCAAAAACTCACTGTTGTTCTTAACCTGTCTGGTTTGTATGAGCATATCTTGCGCGAAATTATACCGTTACCGAAAAGAGAAGATGAAAGCCTGGAAAGCCATATAGAGCGTATGGAGCAAGTGATTGCCAAGGATAAAGAACATAAAAAGCTGGAAGCACGCATGAACAAAGAAAAACAATTTAACCGAAAAGTTGAGATGAACGAAACACTGAATAAGCTGAAGGTCGAAGTCAGGAGCTTGAAAGATGGGTAAAAACCAGGAAATGCGGGTACTGAGTGAAACCGTCCGAGTGCAAAGCGTGCAAAAAGAGGACTATATTTCACTGACAGATATTGCCAAACACAAAAACCCGGATGATCCGAGGTTTATTATTCAAAATTGGATGCGTACCCGTTTTAGCATAGAATTTCTTGGCTTATGGGAGCAGTTAAATAATCCGGATTTTAACCGTATCGAATTCGAGGCGGTTAAAAACGAGGCTGGAAGTAATGCTTTTGTGATGACCCCAACCAAATGGCACAAGCTTACCAATGCAATGGGTATTGTTTCTAAATCTGGACGTTATGGCGGCACCTATGCCCACAAAGATATTGCTTTTGAGTTTGCATCATGGATATCAGCTGAGTTCAAGCTCTATTTAATCAAAGAATTCCAGCGACTGAAAAACGAAGAGCTCAAACAACTTGGTTGGGACATCCGGCGCAACCTGACTAAAATTAACTACCGTATTCACACGGATGCCATCAAAGAAAATCTTATTCCACCTGAGCTGAGTAAACAGCAGGTTAATCTGGTTTATTCTCTTGAAGCAGACCTTTTAAATATGGCACTCTTCGGCAAAACAGCCAAACAGTGGCGTAATGAGCATCCTGGCGATAAAGGAAATATCCGTGATTTTGCCAATGTTTCACAGTTGCTTTGTCTGGCGAATCTCGAAAACCTCAACGCCCATTTAATTCAGCAGGCGCTGCCACAGGCAGAGCGATTAAAATTGCTGAATAAAACTGCAATCCATCAAATGCACCTGCTAACACAGGACAAGGGCATCAAAAAGATGGAAGGAAAGAAATAATGGATAAATTGAAAATGCATAGCAAAGATTTTGTTGATCAAAATGTCACCAAGCTGGCTGAACTATTCCCCAATTGTGTGACTGAAAAGAAAAATGACAAAGGCGAAATAGTACACGCCATTGATTTTGATGCCTTGCGCCAGGAATTCTCCGATACAATTGTTGAAGGTCAGCAGGAGCGTTATAGCCTGAACTGGCCGGGTAAACGTGAAGCTTTGGTTACCGCCAATACCCCCATCTCGAAAACCCTGCGTCCTTGCCGTGAGGAGAGCGTGGATTTTGACACCACCAAAAATGTTTTTATCGAAGGCGATAATCTTGATGCCCTAAAACTCTTACAAGAAACTTACCTCAATAAAATCAAAATGATTTATATCGACCCGCCTTATAACACAGGAAATGATTTTATTTATAAGGACAATTTCACAGCAGACAAAGGCGAATATGAAGAAGCTTCTGGCCAACGTGATGAAGACGGTGGTCGCCTTGTCGCTAACTCGGACAGCAATGGTCGTTTCCATTCTGACTGGCTTTCCATGATGTACCCAAGGCTAAAAT
This sequence comes from uncultured Thiotrichaceae bacterium, assembly GCA_964485705.1. Classification (GTDB taxonomy): domain Bacteria; phylum Pseudomonadota; class Gammaproteobacteria; order SZUA-229; family SZUA-229. The sequence goes on along the minus strand of CAZALW010000103.1, from coordinate 418 downwards.
TGTCACGGAATCTTTTGCGTGAAGATGGTGTGATTTTTATCTCCATTGGTGATAATGAACAATCTAACTTAAAGAGACTTTGTGATGAGGTGTTTGGAGAAGATAATTTTATTAATCAAATATCAGTAAAAGCAAAGCCGTCATCGGGAGCAAGTGGTGGTGGTGAAGACATTAAATTGAAAAAGAATATTGAATACCTTCTTTGCTATTGTAGATCAAAACATCATTTCCCCCGATTCAATGATATTTATGATGATAGAGATTTGATGAGTTATATACGAGAATACAAGGAGAATGGTAAGAGTTGGAAATATACGCGAGTTTTGACTTCGTTAGGTGATCAGGAATTCTATTCAGAAATAAGCCTCGTCAGAAAAATTTGTGGGCAGTTTCTGGCACCGGTAACGCCCCCAACGTA
>CAZALW010000102.1:0-10104 GCA_964485705.1 uncultured Thiotrichaceae bacterium | reverse complement strand
AATTACTAATTACTAATTACTAATTACGAGTAGTGGTGTAAGGATGTACCGTTAACAGGCTAAGGATGAAATCACAACACAAATACTAAAAATACAGGAGATAATTGTTAATGGTGAAGTGCGAACCGAACAACATAACACTGTTTTTCAATTCGTAATTCGTAATTAGTAATTAGTAATTAATTTAATGAGTATAACGATTGAAAATGATGAACAAAAAACATCACTTAGTATTGATGGCGAACTAACCATATATACCGCTCAGGAATATACCCAATCAATTATTGATGAGCTTGATACAGCAAGTGCTGCAAATAAAAACCTTGAGCTTGACTTGAGCAAGGTCGAGGAGGTGGATATCAGCGGGCTTCAGATACTGGCGGCAATGGCAAAAGAGCTAGTACATAACTGTCATGAAATGCAAATTATCGCTGCCAGTGAGGTTGCAAAAGAGGCACTTGAAACAAGCCAGCTATTGACTAATTTAACATGCGAAAAGCAAGAGTCAGTGCAACAAGAGACAGCACAATGAACATTGAGGATACCTTCCGGGAAGAAGCCGATGAACTGTTAATTGACCTTGAAGCAGCAATGTTGGAACTGGAGGAACAGCCAGACGATGCAGATTGTGTTGATCGCGCTTTTCGTGCAATGCATACCATCAAAGGTTCTGGTTCGATGTTTGGTTTTGAAAAACTGGCCGCCTTTACCCATCATTTAGAAAACGCATTTGATCTGGTTCGCTGCGGTGATCTTAAAATAAGCAAAGAGCTTATCAGCATCAGTCTTGACTCAGGAGATCATATTCGTGAGTTACTCGACGACAAAGAATCAAATAGTCAACTGGACAGCGAATCAAATCAATTGCTTGAGCGTCTCAGTCTATTAGTTGATATTGGCGGTGGGCAGAATGTAGATGAGCCGGTAGTTGGTGTCGGTGGTAACGAAAGCACACCAGGTGAATCGCTACCCTCTGAAGCGACACCCAATAAAATTGAAGCGAAAACTGAAGCAGTAGAAAGCAGGACATTTCGCATACGCATTAACCCGGACGAGGACGCTTTTGCAAGTGGCATGGATCCATTGCCTATCTTACGTGAAATAAGTGCTATGGGGCGCTGCCACGTAACCACAATTGCCAGTAAGTTACCAACACTTGCTGAATTAAATCCCGAGAAATGTTATCTGACATGGGATGTAATATTAACCACAGAAGAGGACAAAAAGTCCATTGAGGATGTTTTTATTTTTGTTCAGGATGACTGGGAAATTAGCATCGAACAGGTTAGTAACAGTGGGCATTGGTCAGATACGCCGGAAGACAAACACCTGGGTGAAATTTTAATTGAAAAAGGTGATGCAACAGTCGATCAAATACAACATGCTCATGCACAACAGAAAAAAATAGGTGAAATATTAACAGCGTCTGAAAATATACCTGCGGACAAAGTAAAGGCTGCTTTGGATGAACAGAAGATTGTAAAAAAAGTTCATAAAAAACGAAAAGCAAATGAAGTCGTCAACGTTAAAGTGCCTGCTGAAAAACTGGATGTTTTAATGGACCTGGTTGGTGAGTTAGTTATCGCACAGGCAAGACTAAACCAGACAGCAATAGATTTATTAGACCCATCACTGGTCAGTATTACCGAAGACATGGAACGTTTAACCACAGAGTTACGTGATAATACACTGGGTTTACGAATGCTGCCTATTGGCACAACCTTTGGACGTTTTCGCCGCCTGGTGCGAGACCTATCCAACGATCTTGGTAAACAAATTGAATTAATTACCGAAGGTGCAGAAACAGAACTGGATAAAACCGTTATCGACAAACTGGGTGACCCATTAGTGCATCTTATTCGTAACAGTATTGATCATGGTATTGAAACCCCTGAAATTCGTAAAGCTGCTGGTAAGTCAGAAAAAGGCACTGTGTTACTAACCGCGGTCCATTCTGAAGGTAATGTCATTGTCACTATAAAAGACGATGGAGCAGGTTTAAACGCTGAAGCTATACGCGAAAAAGCAATAGAACGAGGTGTGTTAACAATTGATTCAACACCAACCCCACAGGATTTATACAACCTGATATTTGATGCCGGTTTTTCAACTGCAAAAGTCGTTTCAAGTGTTTCAGGTCGTGGCGTTGGTATGGATGTGGTTAGACGCTCCATAGAATCATTACGCGGCAAAGTCAGCATCGACAGCATTCCTGGCGAAGGCAGCACCGTAACCATTAAGCTACCTCTAACCCTGGCCATAATCGAAGGTTTATTAATTGGTGTTGCGGATGAATATTATGTCATTCCTTTGTCGCTTGTGGAAGAGTGTATCGAATTGAGTGCAGAAGAAGTACGCATATCTAATGGAAACCGTCTGGTTGAAGTTCGTGGTGAACTGATTCCGTATTTACGTCTAAGAGAATGCTTTTCAAATAAAGGAAAGTCGCCGGATATAGAACAAATTATCATCGTAAGAGATGGTGAAACACGCTTTGGCTTTGCAGCAGATGATGTTATTGGACAACATCAAACCGTGATAAAAGGTCTTGGAAAAATGTACGAGGGAATAAAAGGTGTATCAGGTGCTACCATTCTTGGTAATGGCTCAGTGGCACTTATTCTGGATTCATCTGCATTAATTCAACTGGCCGTACACGATAATAATGTAATACATTAGTAGTAGGGTGGGCATGCTTTTTTGCCCACGCGTTAATGCCGTTAATTAAAACGTGGGCAAAAAAGCATGCCCACCCTACACTTACTCTCTTGAAAAACGCCGAACACGATGCTGCAACGCTTTATACGAGCCCCAACTTACGCGTATTCGCTGTAGCAATTAATTAAGGTTAATCGATAAATAACATTAGCACATTAAGAGAACTACCATGAAAACTAATATGTCGGTAACAGATACAGAAGTGCAGATAAAGGATGACTCCATTCTGGTATCTAAAACAAATCTTGAAGGTGTTATCTCATACTGTAATCAGGATTTTATCGATATTAATGGTTTTACAGAAAAGGAACTACTTGGCAAAAATCATAACCTTGTGCACCATCCTGATATGCCGGCAGTGGTGTTTCAGGATCTGTGGGATACCATAGAAAAACATAAAACATGGACAGGCATAGTAAAAAACCGCTGCAAAAACGGTAATTTTTACTGGGCTAAGGCGAATGTAACACAGCTAAAACACGATGGCCACATTACTGGATATATGGCTGTGCGCAGTAAAGCTAGCGAAACTGAAATAGCCAGTGCTGAAGCTTTATATACAAAGTTGAATAGTGGAGAAGCCAGCCTTGAACCAACACGCTGGCAAAAGCTAAATATATTAAATGCCATGAGTATTGGTAATAAACTTTTACTGGTTAATTTAGTTTTGATGATACCAATTATTCTGCTTCTGCTTTTGTTCTTCATTGAAAATAACAAGGAGATTAATTTTGCTAAGACTGAAATTACTGGTATTGAATTCATAAAACCAGTAAGGCAGTTAATGTCACATATTGTAGTGCATCGTAGCATGACCCATGCGGTATCAAATGGTAGTGAGCAATTTGATGATAAGTTGCCAGCTATTCGCGAAAAAATAGCTAAAGACATACAACATATTAATACTGTAGATGCAGACATAGGTGCTGCATTTATGACCAGTGAGATTTGGCAAAAAATCAAAACTGACTGGAGCCAGCTTGGAGAAAAAGCATTAAATCTACGTGCGGAAAAAAGTTTTTCCAGACATAATGATTTAATAAAAAAGACTATTGATTTAATAAATAATATTGGTAAAAAATCAAAATTACTGATGGATTCAGATGTTGCTATTTATAATCTGAATAATATGATATTGCTTGAAATACCTGAATTAATTAATGAAATAGGGGTTCTACAAGGTATGGGTGACAGTATAATTGAATCAGGTGAATATACTGAAAAACAACAAGCCACCATTTTAAATCAATATATTGTTATAAAAGATAAAGTTGGCGATACTATTGATTTTGCAAAAGATGCTTTTGCAAATAATGCAGAGATGGAACTTTTGTTAGGCTCACAGATAAAAGCCTTTACGGAATCAAGTTCTGCCTTTTTAATAAACATAGAGGCGTTATTTCTTAGGGGAGAAACTGAATTGTTCTCGGCTTTAGATTCTGATATTTCTGGTTTTTTTGCTAAAGGCACAGATACAATAAATAAAGCAGAGTCTTTATTTAATGAAACCGTCACGCAGCTCACCAATTTGTTTAATCAACGTATATCTGGTTATAAGTTTGAAATGTATGGCAAAATCGCTATCGCATCACTAATTTCCTTGCTTGCTTTTATGCTTTCATTTCTGGTCGTGCGTACCATAAACAAAAACAATCAGAAGGTGCTTAACGTATTTGCACGTATTGACGATGGCAAATTTGATAACGATATCGAAATTACCACACAGGATGAACAAGGTGTACTACTTAATGAACTTAAAGCATTACAAACGCGCTTGAATTTTAATTTAAAAAGTGCAGTTGACGTAGCAACCGAATCCGGTCGTATCAAAACTGCATTAGATGTTGCCGGTACCAATTTAATGATGGCAGATGCCAATAACACCATCATCTATATGAATGCTTCGGTAGTGGAAATGTTTAGTGACATTAAAGATAGCTTGCAAGCAGAGATTCCCGGCTTTGATATAAATAACCTGATTGGCCAGAATATGGATATTTTTCATAAACACCCGGCTCATCAGCAGAATCTACTAGAAAAATTAAAAGACACCCATGTCAGCAAGCTTGTCGTCGGTGATGTGGATTTACAGATAACCGCCAACCCAGTTTATGCAGACAATGGTAAACGCCTTGGTACAGTTGTTGAGTGGCAAAATCAAACCGCACAAAACAAAGTGATCAAGCGGCTGGTAAATGCCGCCCATTCAGGTGATTTTAGCACCCTGGAAGTAGGCAACAGTAAAGACCATGCCTATATTGAACTGGCGACCAATATTAATAATATGCTTGAGACCACTGGCCGCACCATTGATACTGTAGTCAATGTACTCGAAGGGTTGGCGCAAGGAGATTTGAATCACAGTATTGAAGGTGATTATAAAGGTGTCTTTGAACGTTTGCAAAACAGTGTTAATGCCACCATAAATAAACTTTCCGATGTAATTGGCGTAGTAAAAACCAATGCCGATGGCAGCGCAAATGCTGCTATTGAAGCCAGTAGTACCGCAACCGATATGGGTCAGGGATCCTCGCAGCAGGCGGCTTCACTGGAAGAAATATCCTCCTCCATGGAACAAATGTCCGCCAACATACGCCAGAGCGCAGACAATGCCAACCAGACCGAGCAGATAGCTCAAAAGGCAGCAGAAGATGCGGCGGAAAGCGGTAATACGGTAGCTGTGGCGGTGAACGCCATGAAAGAGATCGCCGAGAAGATCTCCATTATTGAAGACATCGCACGGCAGACCAATTTGCTGGCATTAAATGCTGCCATTGAAGCCGCCCGTGCCGGTGAACACGGCAAAGGATTTGCTGTGGTAGCAGCCGAAGTTCGCAAACTGGCCGAACGTTCCCAACAGGCTGCTAGCGAAATTGGTGAGCTGTCTACTAAGACCGTCAACGTTGCTGAAGTGGCTGGTAAAAAATTAACCGAACTGGTGCCAGACATACAAAAAACTGCCGAACTGGTACAGGAAATTAGTGTCGCCGCCAGGGAGCAGGATGTTGGTGCTGGTGAAATAAACAGTGCCCTGCAACAACTCGATGGAGTGGTACAACGCTCAGCCGCATCGGCAGAAGAACTGGCAAGTTCCTCTGCACAATTATCATCGCAGGCAGAGCAACAACGTGAAGCGATGGAGTTTTTCCAGTTGTCATCACCCACGCAAAGTAACCGTGTAGCAACAAATTTTTCCGTGAAAAAAAGAACAGCGTAATAACAAATCGACAGGTTCATCACTACGAGATGAAAGTAGTGGTCGTGGCTTGACAACAAAAGATCAGAGCCAGGATTTTTCCTCGTTCCCACACACCCGGAACTTGCCACTAGCCCAGATATGCGTTACCACGCAGGAGCGTGGGAACGAGAAAATGCCAGTAAGTTAAGCAAAAAGTGATTTTGAAGCGGGACTTTAGTCCCGCAAATAACGGGGCTAAAGCCCCGTTTCCAATATGCTTTTAACGGTATAAACATTAAAGAACATAAAAACACAGCCGATGACTATAGTAATAAAACCAGACAGGACAACACAGAGATGAATAATGAATCTGAGAATGTAGAAGATGCCATCCAGTACCTTACTTTCAAAATTGACGGTGAAGCGTATGCCACCGAGATAACCAAAGTGCGTGAGGTACTGGAACATACCAAAGTCACCCGAGTGCCGCGTACACCTGAGTGTATGCAGGGTGTCATTAATCTACGCGGCAGCGTGGTGCCAGTGATTGATTTACGTCTGCAGTTTGGCTTGCAAAGTGCTGAGGTGACAGTGGACACCTGTATCATCATTGTCGAAGTCAATGTAGATGGCAAATCAACCGTGCTTGGTGCTCTGGCAGACTCGGTGCAGGAAGTGATTGACCTGAGACCCGATCAACTGGAACCGGCACCTGCATTGGGTACACGAGTAAACAATAAATTTATTCAGGCCATGGGCAAGGCTGACGATGGTAGTTTTATTGTCATGCTGAATATGGATAAAGTTTTTAGTGTCGAAGAAATGAATGAAGTAGAACATGCCGGTGTAGAGCATGCCAGTGTAGAACACAATGTTTCTGATGAGACAGAGGCAGCGTAAAAATAATAAATAAAGTATATAGCCAAAAATTATCGTAGCGAAACTTTACGGTGAACAAATCGTGTGAAAGAGAAATAAATTTAAAAGATCTTGTATTTGTTTTACGAATTGAAACAAAGTTTTTCTTTACACCATGGTGTAAAAAATTATTTTAGTCACGAAGCACGCAACAGGCGCGAAAAAAAATTATGCCAGGAGGGAATCTGTATAGATAAATAATAAGTTTGGCTCGTTCCCACGCACTGCGTGGGAATGCGTGCCGCACTAAACGGATACGCTGTGGTTGTTGAGCTTACCGTATGCGTTCCCACGCAGAGCGTGGGAACGAGAAGAACTTCGCTGGCTTTGCGGGAGCAGTACCACACGGATGTGGCGTTAACGAACCAAAGGATGGACTAAAGTCCCGCTTCCAAAAGCACCTTAATCGGAAGTGGGACTTTAGTCCCGCCTTTGTGCCACGGCTTATTGAGAAATATTCTACCCAGTTAATACAAACAGGTAAAAAAATCAGGTAATAAAAATGAAAATAAACATGCCAGTAACCAGCAATGAAGTAAAACTAGCTGATGATGAGGTAATAGTAAGCAAAACCAGTGTCAAAGGCATTATCACTTATTGCAACCCCAGTTTTATCAAAATCAGCGGTTTTAGCGAAGCTGAGCTGCTCGGCAAAAACCATAACGTGGTACGCCATCCCGATATGCCAGTCGCCGCCTTTGCCGATCTGTGGCAAACCATACAGGCACAAAAACCATGGACTGGTATCGTAAAAAACCGTTGTAAAAATGGTGACTTTTACTGGGTAGAAGCCAATGTCACCCCCATTGCTGAAAATGGCAAGCTGAGTGGTTATATGTCTGTGCGTAGCAAACCGAGCCGGGATGCCGTTGTTGCTGCTGAAAAACTGTACGCTAAGATGAGTGATGGCAGTTATAAACCATCAATCTCCCAGCGTCTGGCAGTTTATAACATTTTTTCACGATTGAACCTGGTGCCTAAAATACTGATTCCAGTAACGGCTTTTATGGCACTGGTGACGTTAGTCATATTTTTATATTTACCCACTGCTATGCAGGAAATGACCCACAATAAAGCGAAACAGGACGCAGCACAAATGGCAGCGCAGATGAAAGCACTGCGTTCGTATTATGTCAGTAATATTATTAATAAGGTTATGGGTGAGGGCAATGTCAATGCCGCCATTGATTATGCGGGCAAAGATAATGCCATTCCATTGCCCGCCACCATGATGCATGAGATGAGTAAGTCATTTAGTAGCGACGGCTCTTCGATGAATCTGTACAGTGATTTTCCGTTCCCTAATCGAGCCGACAGAGTGCTGGATTCATTTGAGCAACGGGCATGGCAAAACCTGCAAAACAACCCGGGCGAGGACTATACAGAAATAGAGAATGTGGCAGGGCGTACCATCGTCAGAACCGCCGTTGCTGATGTCATGGTGAGTGGAGATTGTGTGGCTTGTCATAACGGCCATGCCGACTCACCTAAAACCGACTGGAAGCTGGGCGATTTACGCGGTGTATTGTCGGTGCAGAAAGATATAACCAGCGAAGTTGCACAGACTGAAACGGTCACTACAAATATTAAAATTATCATGGGTTTAATGATCCTGGCGATTATTATTTTCATTTATTTTATGATCACTGTGTTAATCAAAAAGCCTCTGCGTTATACAGGCAAAGTATTAAAAAATGTTGGCGAGGGTAAATTTAATGACCCGGTTGATACCGGCAAATCAGATGAGATCGGCAAACTCATGATTGACTTGAAAATCATGCAAATAAAATCAGGGTTTAATGTTAATTCTGCCAGGCAGGCGTTGAGAGAATCCAATCGTGTCAAAGTCGCGCTGGACTGTGCCGAAGTGAATATTATGCTGGTCAAATCCGACAATAGCATCCTCTATATCAATCAGGCAATGCAGAAAATGCTGGATGAAATAGCAGGCACTTTACAAGTGGTATTGCCAGGCTTTGACAGTAAAAACATCGTCGGGCAGAACATAGATATATTCTGTGAAGATGGAACGCAACAATGTGAATTATTGGTCAGCCATAAAAACAGCCGCCGTACTACGCTTGAGCTTAATGGATTGACCTTAATCAACATAGCAACACCCGTATATGACGCCGATAATAATGGAAAGCGGGGTGAACGCATGGGTACGGTTGTACAATGGCAAAACCGCACCACAGAGGTAGAGATAGAAAATGAAGTGGCAGCCATTGTCGAAGCCGCTGCCAGCGGTGACTTTAGTCAGACTATTAATGAAACAGGTAAGCAGGGCTTTTATCTGAAACTGTCTCAGGGCATTAACCAGGTATTATCCACCACCGATACCAGTATAGAAGATGTGGTCAGGGTATTGCGTGGGCTGGCTACAGGCGACCTCACGCAGAAAATAGGGCTGGATAAAAAAGGTCAGGAATACAATGGTGTATTTGCTGTATTAAAAGACGATGTCAATAGTACCGTGGACAGACTGTCAGAAACCATCGGTAAAGTTTATCGAGGAGCAGACAGCAGTGCCACCACCTCTAGTGAGGTCAGTAGTACCGCGCAACAATTAGGTGATGGCTCGTCACAACAGGCGGCGTCACTTGAGCAAATATCCTCTGCCATGGAACAGATGTCAGCCAATATCAAACAAAGTGCTGACAATGCCAGTCAAACCGAACAAATTGCCCATAAAGCGGCACAGGATGCCGATGAGAGCGGAAAAGTGGTGGCGCAGGCTATGGCTGCGATGAAATCCATCGCCGAGAAAATATCCATCATCGAAGAAATCTCCAGGCAAACTAACCTACTGGCATTAAATGCCGCCATCGAAGCTGCCCGCGCTGGCGAACACGGTAAAGGTTTTGCCGTGGTCGCTGCCGAAGTGCGCAAACTGGCGGAGCGTTCACAAACTGCTGCTGGCGAAATTGGTGAATTGTCTGGTAATACCGTTACCCTGGCTGAGCAGGCAGGCGAAAAACTGGCACAACTGGTCCCCGATATCCAAAAAACCGCCGAACTGGTACAGGAAATCAGCGTTGCTTCCAGAGAGCAGGATGTGGGTTCTGATGAAATCAACCGTGGCTTGCAACAACTCGATGCCGTGGTGCAACAGTCTGCTGCCTCATCAGAACAACTGGCAAGTTCAGCACAGCAGCTATCTGGTCTGGTGGAGCAACAGCGCGAAGCCATCAGTTTTTTCAAATTGGATGAACGTGATATGCAACAGCAGCGGGGACAGACCTTAGGTCTGTCCCCTGGGTCGTCGGACACAGTGGACGAGCGCCGGG
>CAZALW010000101.1:7928-10112 GCA_964485705.1 uncultured Thiotrichaceae bacterium | reverse complement strand
TATATAGAGATTCAGGGTATAAATTAGAGTTGCATTATACACCTGACTGCCCTATCGTAGCGCCCAGCGAAACAACCTGGAACTATTCCAAAAAACTAATTCTTTTTATTAATAACCTCAGGAGAAAACTATGAACCCACTAATGACAATCAAAGGCACCTTAGCCGTTGGTTTTATTCTTGCTCTCGCCGTAGCATTTGGCATGGCCAATGGCATGGAGGGCTTAAAAGGCTCAGCTATGGTCTGGTTTCACGTCATGGCAGGCGTGATCTGGATTGGACTGCTGTACTACTTCAACTTCGTTCAAGTTCCAGGCGTTGGCGCAGCGCTGGCAGATAAAGACGGCCCGGGCCCTGCAGCCATCAACAAATACGTCGCACCAACCGCACTGCTATGGTTTCGTATGGCAGCCGCCGTCACCTGGATAACCGGCCTTAGCGCATTAGTCACACTGGGTGGCGGAATGAATGGCATAGTTGATGCCTTCACCTTCCAGAATGGCATGCACATTATTGGTCTGGGCGCATGGTTAGGTACCATTATGCTATTTAACGTATGGGTTCTTATCTGGCCTAACCAGAAAAAAATTCTGGGTCTGGATGGTAAGCAGCACGATGCGGACACCATTGCTTCTGCAAAGAAAACAGCACTGATGGCTTCACGCATTAACACTGCATTATCTATCCCTATGTTACTTTGTATGGTAGGTTTTGCTCACGGCTTGGCTTAATTAACGATTAAAGCCTCTGCTTATAACAGGCGAACTTTAAAAAGGCGGTTTACTGGATTAACAGTAAACCGCCTTTTTTATTGTATTCGATATTTTTTGTCAGGTTTTAAGGACACAGGGCAAACTATTGCTTTACACCTAAGGTCGAGTATAATCAGCTCTTTTAAAGCGGTAGCCATGGCTGCCGCTTTTGCATTTTATGCTGTGCATTACCTTTACTTATAAATAGAAAAATGACAACTGAAAAAATAACCGCTGGCAAACACCTGATGAAAACATATGCCCCTCTCGATGTCACATTTGAGCGAGGAGAAGGCGCATACCTGTGGGACACCAACAAACAACAGTACCTGGATGCATTGTCCGGCATTGCTGTTTGTGGACTGGGTCATGCACATCCGGCAATCACAAAAACCATCAGCGAACAGGCAGCAAAGTTATTACATACTTCAAATCTTTACCAGATTGATAAACAACAACATTTAGCCGATCAGCTTTGTGATATTTCGGGCATGAGCCGTGTATTTTTCTGCAACTCAGGCGCTGAAGCAAATGAAGCAGCGATTAAAATCGCACGTTTATTTGGCCACAACAATAATATAGAAAACCCCAGTATCATTGTTATGGAAAACAGTTTTCATGGCAGGACTATGGCAACACTCAGTGCTACCGGCAACCGTAAGGTACAGGCCGGTTTCGAACCACTGGTACAGGGTTTTATTCGTGCGCCCTACAACAACATTGAGGCGATTAGCAATATTGCCGAAAACAATAATAATGTGGTCGCTATTCTGGTCGAACCCATTCAGGGCGAAGGCGGCGTGGTGATTCCTGAACAAAACTATTTAAACCAGTTACGTAAAATATGCGACCGGAAAAACTGGTTATTAATGCTTGATGAAATTCAAACCGGCATGGGCCGAACCGGTGAATGGTTTGCCTTCCAACACAACAAAATACAACCTGATGTGATGACCTTGGCAAAAGCACTGGGCAATGGCGTGCCTATTGGCGCCTGCCTGGCAAATGAAAAAGCCGGTGAGGTTCTGCAACCAGGTAGTCACGGTTCAACCTTTGGCGGCAACCCGTTAATGTGTGCAACCGCATCGACAGTTATCGACACCATGAAATCAGAAAATTTAATTGTTAAGGCAAAACAGACGGGCGAGTACCTGCTTAACGGTTTTACTGAAAAGCTGTCATCGCTTGAAGGCATACGTGACATTCGTGGCATTGGTTTAATGGTTGGCATTGAGCTTGACGCTAATTATTTAAAACACGAATGTACGGAACTGGCCACGAATCTAGTAAAACTTGCTCTGGAAAAACACCTGCTCATTAATGTCACCGCCGGTAATGTTATACGTTTATTGCCGCCATTAATTATTGACCAGCAGCAGGCGGATACCATTCTTAATACCGTTACTGAACTGGTTCTCAACGTTTTACAAAAA
>CAZALW010000101.1:0-7828 GCA_964485705.1 uncultured Thiotrichaceae bacterium | reverse complement strand
GGCGGATACCATTCTTAATACCGTTACTGAACTGGTTCTCAACGTTTTACAAAAAGAAGAAGCAGCCGCTTAAAAATAAACAAATGAACACAACAAATAAAACCTTACGGCATTTTTTAACCCTGACTGATTTGTCTGCGGAAGAATTCAGAAGCTTAATTAATCGCGCCATTGAATTAAAAGCCATGCAGCATCGCGGCGAAATTTTCGAACCACTAAAAAACAAAGTGCTGGCAATGATTTTTGAAAAATCATCAACCCGCACCCGCGTTTCATTTGAATCCGGCATGGCACAGTTTGGTGGTCACGCCATTTTCCTGTCACCTCGCGATACCCAGCTCGGTCGTGGCGAACCCATTGAAGACAGTGCCAGAGTTTTGTCCAGCATGACCGACTGTATTATGGTGAGAACATTTGAGCATGAAAAAGCCGAATTATTAGCAAAATACTCATCCGTACCAGTCATCAATGGCTTAACTGATGACGTACACCCCTGCCAACTACTCGCCGATATGCAGACTTATTTTGAACAGCGTGGCGATATCAAGGGGAAAACCGTCACCTGGGTTGGTGATGGCAACAACATGTGCCATTCTTATATGCATGCTGCAAAACTGCTCGACTTCAAACTAAACATTGCCTGCCCTGAAGGTTTTGAGCCTCAACAAAAATTTATTGACGAAACCTGTGATTTTATTGAAATCACACAGGACGTTGCTGCTGCCTGTGCCAACAGCGATTTAATCGTTACTGATGTATGGGCCAGCATGGGTCAGGAAGAAGAGCAAAAAATTCGTGAGCAGGCATTCAGCAGCTATCAGGTCACATCCGAGCTAATGAAAAATGCTAATGAAGGTGTTTTATTTATGCACTGCCTGCCTGCACACCGTGGCGAAGAAGTGAGCAGCGAGGTTATCGATGGCAAACAAAGCGTGGTTTGGCATGAAGCGGAAAATCGCCTGCACGCTCAAAAAGCCTTACTTGAATTCTTGTTGGTAGGTTAAACTCAGGAAGCACTGAATAAACAAACAAAGCAGCTGTTATTGATAACGCCGGTCATAACTATTCACCACGAAGCTCACGAAGAACACGAAGATAAAAAACATCAAATTCTTCGTATCCTTCGTGAGCTTCGTGGTAAATAAAAACAATTCTCTCGTTATGCTGATTAGTTACCGCCAACCCATAATTCTTTTATTGCCATGAGTGAAAAACTTAAGCAATGCACTTCTGCTCTATTGACCACCTGCGTTTTACCCCTCATTGTTATTTCGCAGAGTGTTTTAGCCGTTGATACCACCCCGGCTTTACCTCTTTGCTCGATAAAAGATAAAACAGTAATAGAACACACGCCACCACGCGCCTTCGCCGCAGAACACAGTCAAAGCACAGAGATCATTGCCAATAGAACGCAGTCCGGCGCAGACGGATCGATAACCCTGGAGGGCAATGTCATTATCGAACGGGACTTACTGCGAATTTCCACAGACTATGCAAGTTACAATAAACAACAGAATATATTAAACCTTATCGGCAACGTACATATTAATTCGGTGAACATGGCTTTAGCAGCCGATAACGGTATCATCAACTTAAACACCAAAAATCAGCAACACAGCACACAGGGAAAGTTTAACAAAGTAAGGTTTGTTATCGCCAATAGTAAAATGAAAGGCAAAGCCGAAACTATTGAGCTCACTGAGCAGGCAAACAACCAAAAATCAACCCTGCACCATGCTGGCATTACCAGTTGCAGCCTGACGAATCCTGACTGGCTCATCAGCGCTGATGAAATTCAGCTGGATCATGTTGACGAATACGGCACAGCAGATGATGTTGTTATCCGCTTTAAAGGTGTACCTTTTTTATATACTCCTTATATAGAGTTTCCCACCAGTGACAAACGCCGCACCGGTTTGTTGTTCCCCGAGTTTGGTGGCTCCTCATCCCGAGGTATTGAAATCGCAGTACCATGGTACTGGAATATTGCACCCAATCATGATGCCGTTATCACCCCGCGCAACATGGTAAGACGTGGTCTGGAAGTGGGCGGCGAGTATCGTTATTTAACACAGTCAAGCAATGGAAAATTCACCGGTGCTTACCTGCCCGATGATGATATTACCCAGGAAGATCGTTATCACCTTCGTTACCAGCAGCACACCCGTTTTCTACCTAATTTATTGCTCGACATTGATTATCAGGAACTGTCTGATGCCGATTACTTTAATGATTTTTCCAATGATCTCGGCAGTACCAGTCAAACCCACATAAATCGTAGCGCAACCTTAAACTATAATTTGACTAACTGGCACGCACAGGCACTGCTACAGAATATAAAAACCATTGATACCACAACTGCCATTAGCAGCCGCCCCTATGAACGTTTACCGCAATTAACCTTTGATGGTGAAACAGATATAGCTGGTGGCGCTTTATTGTTCACCCTTGACTCAGAATTTGTCGATTTTAACCATGAAGACGACACCAAAATCACCGGTAGTCGTTTAACTCTACGCCCCGGTTTGCGTCTGCCACTTAACGGCACCGCATGGTTTATCGAACCGGCAATTAAATTTAGTCACACGCAATACGATGTTGGCACAGACGGCAATGCTACTCAGCCAGGTTCGTCACAAAGCGTAAAAAACCGGAATCTACCTATCAGCAGTATCGATGCAGGACTGTTTTTTGAACGTTATTTTGCTAACGGTTATGTGCAAACCCTGGAACCACGATTATATTATTTAAACGTACCTTTTGAAGATCAGAGTAGCGCACCGATTTTTGACACCAGCACCCCCGAATTCAGTGTTGCACAATTATTTCGTGACAACCGATTCGTCGGTGGTGACCGCATCGGTGACGCCAACCAGCTGACCTTTTCTTTAACCAGCCGAATAATAAACCCTAATACCGGAAATGAGTTTCTACGCGCCAGTATCGGACAGATTTTTTATTTTGAAGACAGGCAGGTATCATTGAACAACACCATAGAGACTGTTAAGCAGTCCGATATTATTGCCGAGCTTGATACCAACTGGGGGAACTGGCAAAGTAATATCGACCTGCAATGGGATACAACAAGAGATGAACTTTCCAGAGAAAATTATTTCTTACATTACAGATCAGATGCCAGACATTTATTTAACCTGGGCTACCGCAAACGTCTGCTTAATAATAGCAGTAGCAGAGACATTGAACAAACTGACACCTCATTTGTCTACGCTATTAACCATCAATACAGTGCCATTGCGCGCTGGAATTATTCGTTAAAAGATAAAAAAAGTATTGATACTATCGTCGGCATTGCTTATGACAGTTGCTGCTGGTCAATTCAACTCTTAACGCAGCGCAGATTAAAAAATACCAGCACCACCACTGGCAACAACACTATTGACAACAACAGCGATGACTATGACACCTCAATACTGGTACAATTTGTATTTAAAGGGCTGGGTAGTTTATCCGGCAGCACAGCCAGAACCACTTTAGAAAAGTCAATTTATAGCTACACCGATATCTTTCAGTAATACCCGCTAAATTCAGACCCGATTATGAACACAAAAAATATTATTTATCTCTTCTTTGGCATTAGCATTAGCATGGGCATCATCAGCAGCCACACACACGCCGCCCTGACACCACTGGATCATATTGTTGCTGTTGTGAATAATGACGTTATCACCAATACCATGCTAAAAAATCGAGTTGAAGATTTTAAAAAACAGCTGGAGCTTAGCCAGTTATCACGAATAGACCCGGAAACCTTAAAAAAACAGGTTCTGGAAAGAATGATTCGCGATACCATACAACTACAACAGGCAAAACAGTTTGGCATTACTGTCGATGACTTGATGTTAAATCGCATGCTTGAACAGTTGGCAAAAAGCAATAACATGTCACTTGAAATGTTTCGTGACACCATTGAAAATGAAGGGCTGAATTACTTTCGATTTCGTGAGCAAACCCGCAATGAGATAATCATCCAGCAACTACAGCAACGCATGGTGGCCAGTAAAATCAGCGTATCTGATCAGGAAGTCCAGCAATATATCGAACAAAATGCATCCCTCGACTCCTCTAAAATCAGCTACCACCTGCGACACATCTTAATTGCCACACCCGAAGCGGCGAAACCGGAAGACATCAAAAAAGCTGCGCTTAAAGCTGAGTCAGTCTATAAGAAAATACAACATGGCACTCAATTTGAAGACCTGGCAATTAAAGAATCCAGTGGTCGCCATGCCTTAAAAGGCGGTGATCTTGGGTCGCGTAAAGCCAATGAATTACCGCAGTTATTTGTCGATGCGGTTAAAGATCTAAACCCTGGTGAAACCTCTAAGCCGGTAAAGAGTGCCAGTGGTTTTCACTTGCTGCAGTTAATCAGCAGCTCAAACGATCAAGTTATGGTCAAACAGATGCGAGTTCGTCATATACTAATACGGTCTAGCATTGAAGCGAGTGATGCACAGGTAAGAACAATACTGCTGGAATTAAAACAGAAAATAGAGGGTGGAAGAAATTTTGCCGAACTTGCCAGCGAATATTCAGAGGATCCCGGTTCCAAAATCAAAGGTGGCGATCTTGGCTGGGCAAACCCCGGCGATTTTACCTCTACATTTGCCTCTACATTTGAAGCGGTCGCCAATAGCCTGACCATAGGGCAAATTTCCGAGCCTTTTAAAACACAGTTTGGCTGGCACATCATTGAGGTTCTCGAACATCGCGATTATGACCAGGCAAAAAGCAACAAAAACAATCAGGTACGAAACGCAATTCAAAAAAGAAAGACGGATGAAGAATTACGCCTCTGGTTACGCCGTATTCGTGATGAGGCCTATGTTGAGTATATTGTTCAAGTAAGTTAAAAAACAGCACCAATATGATGGCTTTTGCTGCCACAAAAGAAAAAAGATTCAATGCAAAAAAAACATTCATCCGCTCTCCCGGCCAGCCTGACCGAATCAAATAAACTTCACCAGCGTCTACAGCGAAATATAGTGGCTGGACTAGCCATAACCAGTTTAATAATTGGCCTTGTTTCCAGCATTCTGCTTTATCGCTCACAAGCCGAGCAACTAAAAACAGAGTTATTATTTCAGATGGAGCTGCAAACAGTCGTGTTAGAGGCAAAGATTTTACGACTAAAAAACCTTACCACTCAAATCACCAGTCGCACCGGTATACGGCAGGAGCTGGAAAAATACCTGCGTAACGAAATCAGCCTGCAGTCATTAAACAACTTTTCCAGGCTCAAACTCACTGATGCCATGAATCTAGCCACGAATATGGTCGGCATCAGTCGCCTGGATAGCAAAGGCACACTACTCATTCAAGTTGGTATCCCCGCCCCGGAACAATTTTGGCCAAAAGAGTTCCTCAGCAAAACCGTTCAACTTGGTATTCCGCAGAAAGTAGATGGCCAGCATTTACTGGTAATCAGCGCACCTATTCTTAATCGTCAGGGTCAGAAAGTAGGCATTGATCTGGTCACTTACGATATCCAGCATATCGTTGACATCATCAACAAATTCACCCTCCATGAACAAGCTGGCGGTAATGTTCGTATCGCAATGCCATCGCCTGAAGGCACTATGTACCTTTACCGTACCGACCTAAGCGGTAACTCGGACATTCAGCAGGCGCTCAATGTAGAAATACAGCAGGTTTTAACCAGAGATGACAAACATCCGCACCAGATCAGTAGCAGCGAGAAATCCTATATTATGATACATAGGCAGATCGGTGATACCCAATGGGTACACTTCTTTTTTACCGCTGCTGATGATTTTTTTGCCCCTGCCAGAATTCATACTGCCTATATCGTTTTCTCCATACTATTCCTGGCCTTAGCCGGAATCATACTTACCCTGTTTCTGGTGCGACCGCTCTCCGGTCGCATATCGGATGAAACCGGCACAGTACATCGCCTGCTACAGGAGCACGACAAACTTCTAGGCAAGATCCAGCAAAGCGAGACTCGCCTACAATCAATACTGGACAACGCTACCGCTGTTATCTACATCAAAGATCGTGACGGCAAGTATCTGCTCATCAATAAACGTTTTGAACAACTGTCTCATCTGTCGCGCAGCGATGTCATTGGCAAGAGCGCTTACGACTTTTTCCCCAAAGAAATTGCTGATACCTACCTGGCTAACGACAAAGAAGTATTTGAAAAAGCCAAAGCGCTGCAATATGATGAACAGGCACCATTTGACGATGGCATTCATCATTATATTTCAGTCAAGTTTCCGCTTTCCGATGAGACAGGTCATATCTACGGCGTGTGCGGTATTTCCACCGATATTACCGCGCGTAAACAGTTAGAACAACGAGAACAACTACGCTTGCAAATACTTGAAATGATCGCGCATAAGCGATCATTACACGATGTGCTCAACAAACTGGCACAGCTAGTCGAAACCGAGATGATAGGGGCACTCTGCTCCATATTACTGCTTGATAAAACCGGTAAACACTTTCTTATTGGTGCCGCACCCAGCTTACCTGATTTTTACAACGAAGCCGTTAATGGACTCAAAATCGGTCGCGGCATTGGTTCATGCGGCACCGCTGCCTTTGACAACAGACCGGTCATTGTCGAAAACATTCAACAACATCCCTATTGGCAAGGCTACACTGAACTAACAGCGCGCGCCGGGTTGGCCGCCTGCTGGTCAGAACCGGTACGTGACAGCCAGGGGAAAGTGCTGGGCACCTTTGCCCTGTACTATCGCAAACCCAGATCACCCGAATCATCAGAGCTTGAACTGATTCGACAATTAGCGCAGCTGGTCGGCATTGCCATTGAAAGTGATGTAAATAATAAAGCACTTGAGACCTACCGGGATAACCTGGAAGAAAAGGTGGCTGTTCGTACCAGAGAGCTTGAAGACCTGACGCATTACAACCGCACATTGTTTGAAACCTCACCTATCGGTCTGCTACTTTCTGAACTATCTGGAAAGTTGATCGATGCCAACCCTGCCTATCTAAAAATCATTGGTTATACCGGGGAAGAAGCCAAAGCACTGTCTTATTGGGATATTACACCGGTTGATTATGCCGAGCATGAACTATTAGTGATGGATTCACTCAGGGAAACAGGGTATCACGGTCCTTTTGAAAAGGAATATATACACAGGGATGGGCATCGTATTCCGGTACAAATGAGTACACGACTTATCGAACAGAAAGGTAAACCCTACATCTGGTCCTCAGTCGAAGACATCACCGAACGCAAAGTAGCGGAAAGCGCACTGAACGCAGCCAAACAAAAAGCCGAAGCTGCCGCTGAGGCAAAATCAGAATTCCTCGCTAACATGAGTCATGAAATCCGCACCCCGCTTAATGCTGTGCTGGGTTTAGCCAGAATGGGTAAGCGTGGCACATCACCAAAAAAGGCACAGGAAATCTTTGAATTAATCTCAGGTTCGGGTCAGAGTTTGTTCCGCGTGGTCAATGATATACTCGATTTTTCTAAAATAGAAGCTGGCAAATTAACCCTTGAAAACCGCTCATTCAACCTGCTTTCCTCTTTAATAAACGCAACTAATTTGGTCAAACACCAGATAGAGGACAAAGGTCTGGTATTTGAACTGGACTTTGCCAGCAATCTACCTGAATGGGTAGCAGGTGATGCACTACGACTGGAGCAAATTCTGCTCAATTTATTGTCAAATGCAATCAAATTTACCGAAGCAGGAAAAATCAGACTTCATGTCCTAAATATTGATAATGCGATACAATTCCAGGTATCTGATACCGGTATTGGAATGACCGAAACACAGCTAACACAGTTATTCCAGCCATTTGAACAGGC